>CAISJA010000053.1 GCA_903885525.1 uncultured Opitutaceae bacterium | reverse complement strand
GACCTCGAAACCTAATCGGCGCTGGACACCCCCCCAAACCAATCCCTGCCCGTTCTGCGGCGGTTCGGGTGAATTCAGGGAATTCACGGCGCGGGAGATGATGTTCGGTCTCCGGGAGACCTTCCTTTACCGCGAATGCCGGGGCTGCGGCTCGCTCCATCTCGCGGAGGTTCCCGCGGAGTTGGCGCGATTTTATCCAGCCAATTACTACTCCTTCCAGCCGGCCTATCGGGAAAAGCCGCAACGGTGGCTGGTTGGGGTGAAAAGGATCATTACCGGTTGGGTCACCACCTCCCCGAGCCCGGTGGCGGCCCGGATGGCGCGATCCTTGGCTTATCATCGTTGGGCCTTTCTGCACTGGATGCGGCTGAGCGGGCTTGGCCCCGATGCGCGGATTCTTGACCTGGGTTGCGGCGGCGGGATTTTGCTCAACCGGCTGCGCTCTTTCGGGTTTAGCGACCTGACGGGCGCCGATCCCTATGCTCCCGGGGAAATCGAGCTGCCCGGCTTTCGGGTGGTCCGGGCCGAGCTGGCGGCGCTGCCGGGGTCGTTCGATCTGATCATGATGCACCATATGCTGGAGCATGTGGCGGATCCGCGGCAGACCCTCGCCCTCGCGCGCGAACGGCTGCACCCTGACGGGCGGATACTGGTCCGCCTCCCCCTGGCGGGCAGCGCGGCGCATCAGCACTATGGAGCTGATTGGTTCAACCTGGACGCCCCGCGCCATCTGGCGATACCCAGCCTGGCGGGCATGTCTCGGCTGGCGGAACGGGCCGGATTGCAAATCTTGCACCAGGGCTTTGACAGTCTGCCCTCGGGTTTCCTGATGAGTGAGAACTATCGGCGGAACGTTGCCGGTCCGGAGGTTCGCAAACCGGCCCGGAGCAGCAAGCGGCGGATGCGGGAATATGCCCGGCGTTGCGACCGGGAAGACCGGGGGGATGCCGGAGTCTTTGTGCTGGGGGCAGGGTAGTCTCGCCGGCCCCTCATGCGCCGCTCTGCCGGTCATAGAGCGAGCGATAGAGGGGGTGGTTGGCGTAGAGGCTGGCGTGCGTGCCCTGGGCGACGATCCGGCCGGCGTCGAAGACGAGGATGTGCGTGGCGTCGCGGATGGTGCTGAAACGGTGGGCGATGATCAGCACGGTTTTGCCGACAACGAGTTTCTTCAGCGCGTCCTGGACCGCAGCCTCGCTCTCGGAGTCGAGGGCGCTGGTGGCTTCGTCGAGAATGAGGAGCGGGGCGTTGCGCAGGAAGGCGCGGGCGATGGCGAGGCGCTGCTTCTGTCCGCCGGAGAGCCGCCCGCCGCGTTCGCCGACGATGGTGTCGTAGCCATCGGGGAAAGTCCTGATAAACTCGTGCGCGTGGGCGTTGCGGGCGGCCGCCTCCACCTCGGCGCGGGTGGCGTCGGGCCGGGCGATCAGCAGATTGTGATGGATGGTGTCGTTGAAGAGGACGGGTTCCTGGGAAACGAGGGCAATGTTGCCGCGCAGATCGGAGAGCCGCAGGGCGCGCACATCGAAGCCGTCGATGGTGATCTGGCCGGCCGTGGCGTCGTAGAAGCGGGGGACGAGATTGGCGAAGGTGGATTTGCCGGCGCCGCTCGGGCCGACGAGCGCGCAGATGGTGCCGGCGGGGAGGGCAACGGAGACTTTGCGCAAAGCCGGGACTTCTCCGCCATAGGAGAAGGTGACGTCGGAAAACCCAAGGTCGCCCCGGAGGCGACCGACGGTGACAGGCTGGGCGGGGTCGGTGATGGTGACCGGTGCCTGCAATACCTCCTCCAGTCGCTCCAAGGCGCCGAGGCCGCGCTTCATTTCATTGTTCAGGCTGCCGAGCTTTTTGATCGGCTCGTAGCTGGCGTAGATCGCCGTGACGAGGGCGAGGAAGGTGTCCTTGTCGAGATGGACCTGGTAGGCGTAAAGCAGGGTGAACGAGATGCCGCAGGCGGAAAGAATTTCGATGAGCGGGGTGAGGGCCTTCTCATACTTCATGAATTTCATTTGGGCCCGGATCAGCGTCTGCGAGGCGCGGGCGAAGCGGGAGGTCTCGCGCTCTTCCAACCCGAAGGCCCGCACTTCCCGGGTGGCACTGAGGTTTTCGCTGAAGATGGCCGTGACGCTGCCCAGCTCCGCTTGGATCTGGCCGGCCCGCGTGATCAGCTTCTTGCCGATGTAGCGGATGGGCAGCACGGTCAGCGGGACGACGGCGAGGGTGGCGAGCACGAGGGCGACACCCTGCTCGTGATACGCCACCCACATGAGGTAGCAGAGGCTGCCGACCAGACTGGCCGGGCTCTTGACCACTTCGTTGGCCACCGTGGTGAGGGTGTTCTGGAGCTGGTTGGCGTCCGCCAAGCCGCGCGACAGCAGGTCGCCGGTGGAGTTTTTCTGGAAAAACGACAGGGGCAGCACCTGCAGCTTGCGAAAGAAGTCCAGCCGCAGGGCCTCCAGCACACGGGTGCCCACGAGCTGAATGAAGTAGGTGTTAAGGTAGCCGGCGACCCCGCGCACGACGAACACGGCCGGAATCCAGAGGGCAACCAGGACAAGCTGCCACATCGTCAGAGGGACGGCTCCTTTGGCGAACATCACCGGGAACACGGTCTTGACCATGAAAGGCAGGCCGGCCCCGGAAGCAGCGCCGGCGATGATTCCGCACAGGAGCGCCCACAGCAGCAGGCCGCGATGGGGGCGCAGGTAGCTGAGGTAGGGATAAAAGCGGCGCATGGCGTGGTCAGCGGGCGGGATGGAGGAGGGGGATGGTCTGGCGGCCGTGGCGGCGGTAGTGCCGGAAAGCGGAATCGAGGGTGAAGACCCGGGCGCGGTCATGGAGTTCGCTCATGCGCACGAGGCAGGCATCGGCCAGCGACATCGGCACCTCCTGGTATTTGGCTAGGAGGGTTGCGACGGCGGAGAAATTATCCTGCAAAGCGAAATCCAAACGCACAATACCGTCGCGGAAAAGCCCCGTCAGCTGGGCGCAACTCGGATCCATCGGGCGCAGCAGAAAGATGCTTTCGGAAACCACCGCCTCGCAGGTCAGCATCGGCGCGGTCAGGTATCTGATCTGGTCGCCCGCCCACTGGTGCCAGGAGTCGTTGCGGTCGAGCATCGCTACCAGGGGCCCGGTATCAAGGACGACGGGACAGTCCATAGCCTTCCAGGGTTTGGGAGCGTTTGGACAGGTCGCCGGGGCCGTCAATCGAACCGAGCAGATGCCGGGCTCGCTCATAGAGGGAGCCCGCCGGCACCTCGGCCGAGCGTTGAGCGTAGGCCTCACGCAGGATGGCGGACTGGGTGGTGCGGCGCCGGGCGGCTTCCGCCTTGAGGCGGGCATGCAGCGCGGGGGGCATTTTGATGGTCACGGTCGGCATGAGGGATCGGTATTACCACCTTGGCAGACTGTCAATACGCCTTCAATCCTTCGCGGTCCGGACGTCCAGCGCGTCGCGCAGGCCGTCGCCGAGGAAATTGAGGGAGAAGAGCGTAAGCGAAAACAGCGCCCCGGGATAGAGCAGCAGCCACGGGTATTCCTCCATCTTTTCGGCGCCGTCCTTGATGAGGGTGCCCCAGGAACTCATCGGCGGCTGGACGCCAAGGCCGAGGAAGCTGAGGAAGGCCTCGAGCAGCATGACGGCGGGGATGGTGAGGGTGGTGTAGACGATGACCGGCCCGAGCGCGTTGGGCAGGAGGTGCCGGAAGAGGATGCGCGGTGTGCCGAGTCCGAGGGAGCGGGCCGCCTCGATGAATTCCATTTTTTTCAGGGACTGGATCTGGCTGCGGACGATCCGGGCCATCGTCAGCCACTCGACGGCACCGATGGCCGCGAACAGCAGCACGATGTTCCGGCCGAAGAGCACCATGAGCAGGATGACGAAAATGGTGAAGGGCAGGGCATAGAGGATGTCGACGAGGCGCATCATCGCGCCGTCGAGCTTGCCGCCGGCGTACCCGGCCACCGCGCCGTAACAGATGCCGAGGGTGAGGGCGACGAAGGTGGCGCTGAGGCCGACCCCGAGGGAAATCCGGCCGCCATACAGGATGCGGACGAGCAGGTCGCGGCCGAGGGTGTCGGTGCCGAGCCAGTGCGCCCGGCCGGGGGCGCTGGCGCCGAGGGCAAGGTCCTGGTCCTGGTAGGAATACGGGCTGCCGAGCGGGCCGAGGAGGCAGGCCAACGCGAGCACGGCCAGCACGACGGCTCCGGCCACCGCCAGCCGGTTCTTCCGCAGGCGGAGCCAGGCATCAGCCCGGAGGGAATGGCCGGCCTCGAGCGGGGCGGCCGGGCCCCCGGGGGCGGTCGGTCGGTCGGTCGCCGGGGAGGTCATACGTCACACCTCGGCCGGGCACGGGCTTTCATGGATGCGGAAGGAGATCGCCGCGGAGCAGTGTTCATGGGCGTGGATCGGTGGGGCGCGCCGGATCATTCGAATTTCAGCCGCGGATTGAGCCAGACCTGCACGACATCGGCCACGAGGTTGAGCCCCACGATGAGGGCGGCGTAGAGGATGACGGTGCCGAGGATGACGGTGTAGTCCCGGCTGAAGGCGCTGGTGACGAATTGCCGGCCCAGCCCGGGAATCTGGAAAATGGTTTCGATCACGAACGACCCGGTGAGGATGCCAGCGATGGCCGGGCCGAGGAAGGCGACGACGGGGAGCAGGCCGCCCCGCAGGGCGTGATGGAAGACGATGCGGGCCTCCGAGGCACCCTTGGCCCGGGCCGTGCGGATGAAATCCTGGTGCAGCACTTCCAGCATGCCCCCGCGGGTGAGGCGCATGAGGTAGGCGGCGTACACAAAGCCCAGGGTGAGAGCCGGCAGGATCCGGTCGGCGGGGCCGTACCAGCCGGAGACATTGAGCCAGCGCAGGTAGATGCCGAAGGCGAGCGCCAGCAGGGGGCCGAGCACGAAGGTCGGGAGGCAGATCCCAATCAGGCCGACCACACTGCAGACGTAATCCACCGCGGTGTTGCGCTTCACGGCGGCGGCGATGCCCAGGGGAATCCCGAGGGTGAAGGCGACGAGCAGGGCCCAGCCGCCCAGTTCCAGCGAGACGGGGAACCCGTCGGCGATGATTTCGTTGACGGTGCGGTTGGCGTATTTGAAGGAGGGGCCCAGGTCGCCGCGGGCGAGATGGCCGAGGTAGGTGAGGTATTGGTGCCAGAGCGGCTGGTCGAGGCCATAGTGGGCCTCCAGGTTGCGCAACACTTCGGGCGGCACCGCCTTCTCCGCCGTGAACGGGCCGCCCGGGACGAAGCGCACCATGAAAAAGGTCGCCGTCACGATGACAAAAAGCACCGGGATGACCTGCAGGAGACGGCGAAAGACGAAGCGGAGCATGGGGCGAAAGACAAGGATTCGGGAGCCAGAATCCAGAATCCCGCGGCAGGACGCCAGACGGAAAGGGTGCCAGACCGTGCAAAGCCCGGAACTGGCCTGGCGCGGCGCGGTCGCCCACCCAGGCTTCTGGCCGTGGCCTGGCCGGTGAGCAGGCAACCGGCACCGCCGCCAAACGTATCTCCCCAAACGCGCAAACAGCCCGGCCTCTGGGGTGCAAGATGCCTTCACATCCGACCTTCAACAGGAATCACAGCCATCCCATGGGAAACGGGAAGGATTGGATTCTGCTGGTCAGATTTTCGTCCATCTTTCGATATCGCGGCTGCTGAACTCCAATCCGGCCACGCCAAGATGGAGTGGCTGCTTGGGATTCCATGGGTAGTCAGGAGCAGACCGCAATTCGAGTGTCCCGGTAGCGGCCGACGGCGTCGCCCCGTGTCCCCGCAGGCAAACCTCGACGCGCTGGCCCAGCGGGAGAGCCCACAGTTGGGCGATCTCATCGCGCAGTTCCGGGGGCGTGGCGGGGGCAGGGCTGTAAGCGATCTCCAGCGAGAAACTTGTTTGCTCTTCGGGCATAACGAAATGCGAAGTGGTTCGGCTACCTCCAGTTAACCTGCCACATGCAGGATGTGAAAAACAGAAAACATCCGAGCCGTCGGCACCCTAGCGTACGACGGCAGCTCGTCGAACTCATTCTGGTTTTGCGGTATTCGAACTCATCCTTGAGCACGCCGGCGATTGGCACGGGTGCGGCGGGGGGGATTGCCGCCGCCGGCTTCACGGCTTCTTCAGCATCGCGTCGCGGCGGGCTTTGAATTCGTTGCCGGGGCGCCACTCGGGCCAGGTGTCGCCGTCGGCGATGCGGCGGCCGACCTCGAGGAGGAAGGCGGTGTCCTGGGCCGCGCCCTCGAAGGTCCAGTCGGGCTGCACGGTATCGGTGACCTTGTGGTAACGGTTGGCGATGTAGTCCTGGATCAATTTCTCGCCATACTCGGCGGGCCGGCCGATGAAGTGCTTGCCGGACTTGGCGTAGTAGGAGGGCACGCCGACCTTGGCGAACTCGAAGTGGTCGCTGCGGTAGTAGCTGCCGAATTCCGGATGGGACTCGGGCTCCATCGTGCGGCCCTGGCTCTGGGCGACGGCGGTGCCGATGTCGTCGATGGTGGAGGCGCCGTAGCCGATGGCGGCCAGGTCGGTGGTCGGGCCGTACTGGTTGGCGCCGTCCATGTTGATGTCGGCGAGGGTGTGGTCGAGCGGGTAGAGCGGGTTCTGGGCGTAGTAGCGCGAGCCGAGCAGGCCCTTTTCCTCGGCGGTGACGGAGAGGAAGAGGATGCTGCGTTTCGGGCGCTGCGGGGCGGGGAGGGCCTGGTAGGCCTGGGCCAGCTCGAGCAGCACGGCCACGCCGGCGGCGTTGTCGGCGGCGCCGTGGAAGATCGGGTCGCCCGGGAGGCGGGGGTCGCGCCCGAGGTGATCCCAGTGGGCGGTGTAGACGACATACTCGTGCCGGAGCCGGGGATCGGAGCCCGGCAGGAGGGCGACGACGTTGCGGGAGGCGACATTGCGGAGGGTGTTCTCGACGGTGAAGGAGGCCTTGGCCCCGAGGAAGACGGGCCGGAAATCGCGGCGGACGGCGGAGGCCTTGAGCTGGTCGTAGTCCTGGCCGCAGGAACAGCAGAGGCGGCGGGCGGCGTCGAGGGTGAGCCAGCCTTCCAGCGCGATATGGCCGGCGTTTTGGTCGAGGGCGCTGATCTCGAAATTTTCGCGGCTGCGGCTGCCGATGACGACGGCGAAGGGGTAGGCGGCGGGGCCGGTTTCGTGGACGATGAGGCAGGCGGCGGCGCCCTTGGCGGCGGCGATCTCATATTTGTAGGTCCAGCGGCCGTAGTATGTCATGGCTTTGCCGCCGAAAACCTTCGGGTCGAGCTGGCCGGTGGCGGGATCGACGACGGGCGGGTCGTTGATGAGCATGACGACGGTCTTGCCGCGGACATCGACGCCCTTGTAGTCGTCCCAACCGTACTCCGGGGCCACCACGCCGTAGCCGACGAAGACCACATCGGAGTCTCGGGCGGCGACATGGGGGACGAGGCGGCTGGAGGGGCCGACGAAATCGTTGATGCTCTCCATCGGGATGGTGATGCCATCGTGGGTGAAGGACAGGGTGGGGGCGGAGGTGATGCCGACGAGCGGGACGTTCTGCACGTAGGTGCCGTCGGGGTTTCCCGGTTGCAGGCCGAGGCGCTGGAATTCGTGGACAAGGTAGGCGACGGTCTTGTCCTCGCCGGGGGAGCCCGGGGCGCGGCCCTCGAAGGCGTCGGAGGCGAGGATTTTCGTGCGCTCCAGGATGCGGGCGGCGGAGAGGGCGGGGGGGGAGTCGGCGCGGGCCAGGAGGGCGGGCAGGGCGGCGAGCAGGAGGAGGCGGGGGGCGAGTTTCATGGGTGGAGGGTGACGTCGGTGTAGAAACGGTTCCAGAGGCGGTCTTCGCGCCAGCCCCGGACGCGGGGGGAGACGAGGAAGGTGCGGGTGTTGAAATAGAGGGGGATGAGGGGCATGTCCGCCAGCAGCATGCTTTCGGCGCCATGCAGCAGGGCCAGCCGGTGGGCCTGGTTCGGGGTATGGTCGGCGGCGGCGAGCAGGGTATCGTAGCCGGTGTGGTGCCAGTGGGGATAATTCAGGGGGGAATCTTCGGTAAAATCGCCGAGCAGGGCGGCGGGGTCGTCATAGTCGGGAATGGCCGGGACCAGGGCCACGACATAGTCACCGGCGGCGAGGGCGGTGAGATGGACCTTGGCCTCGTGCTGCACGAGGTTGCATGTGATGCCCAGCTCGCGGCGCCACATCTGCTGGATGGCCTCGAGCACGGTGGTGTTGGTCCAGGTGCTGAGTTCGAGCTGGGGGAAACCGGCACCGCCGGGATAGCCGGCGGCGGCGAGGAGCTGGCGGGCTTCCTCCGGATCGGAGGAGAAGAGCGGCGTGGCTGGGTAGCCGCCGAGGTCGGGCGGCACGAGGCCGTAGGCCGGCTGTTGCCGGCCGCGCAGCACCTGGCCGACCAAGGCGCTGCGGTCGATGACGAGGGCGAGGGCGCGGCGCACGCGCGGATCGTCCAGCGGAGGGTGGGCGCAGTTGAGGGAAAGGTAGCGGGTCTCGGCCAGCGGCTGGCTATGCAGCACGGGGGCGGTGTAGCCCGGGAGCTTGGTGACGGGCACGGACATGGTGATGTCGAGCTGCCCGGTGCGAAAGGCGCGCTCCTCAGTCTCGCTGCTGTCGTAGGCTAGGAAACGGATGCCGGCGAGGGGGACCCGGCGCGGACGGTGGTAAGTCGGATTGCGCGTGACTTCGATCTGCTGGTTCGGTTCCCAAGCCGAGAGGAGGAACGGGCCGTTGCCGACAAAATTGCCGGGCCGGGTCCATGGGCTTGCGCGGGTGCGGCCGAAT
The DNA here is from genome assembly GCA_903885525.1 of uncultured Opitutaceae bacterium. Lineage (GTDB taxonomy): Bacteria > Verrucomicrobiota > Verrucomicrobiia > Opitutales > Opitutaceae > Didemnitutus. Next base: position 2,065 of record CAISJA010000053.1, on the reverse strand, counting down.
TTTTCGACCGTGGCCTCGTGGACCGGCAGCCAGGGGCCGCTGGCCACGATGGCGGGCAGCTGCGGGGCCGGGTGCTCGAGGGTGAGCACGAGGGTATGCGGGTCCGGGGCGGCGGCGCCCAGCGCGGCCGGGTCGCGCAGCCGTCCGAGGTGGCAGGCGCGGGCGTTTCGTAGCAGGTAGAAGAGGCGGGCCTTGGGGGCGCCGAGCGAGGGATCAAGCGCGCGGCGGATGGTGTAGAGAAAATCGCGGGCGGTGACGGCGTCGCCGTTGCTCCAGCGGGCGTCCGGGCGGAGATGGAAGGTCCAGGTCAGGCCGTCGGCGGAAATGTCCCAGCGTTCCGCCACGGCCGGTTGCGGCGGGCCGCCGTCGGGCGCGGGGGTGGCCAGCCCCTCCAGCAGGGCGCGGAGCACGAGGAACTCGTCGGGGAGAGAGGCCAGTTGCGGGTCGAGGGTGGCGGGCTCGTTGCGTTGGCTGACGCGCAGCACCGGCCCCGCCGGGGGCGCCGGCCGCGGGGCGCAGCCGGGGCCGGCCAGCACAAGGAGGAGGCTGGCGGCCGCGAGGAGGGCCGCAGTCCGAAAGCTGCCCGCGGGGAAATCAGGGTTCCAGCCGGACATGACGGTAATCGATGTGGTCCATCGGGCTCGGGTGCCAGTTTTTCACCGCAGGATTCAACAGGTAGACGTGGGTGTTGAAATAGACCGGGGCGACGGGGGCGGCGTCGAGCAGGAGGCCCTCGGCCTGCGCGAGGAGGCCGGCCCGGGCGGCGAGGTCGGCCGTGGCATCGGCGCTCCGCATCAGCCGGTCGTAGTCGACGGCGGTCCAGCCGGTGTGGTTGTTGCCGGCTTCCCGGCGGAAGAGGTCGAGGAAGGTGGTGGCGTCGAGGTAGTCGGCGACCCAGTCGGAGAGCAGGATCTGGTAATTGCCGGTGCGGCGGTTGGCGAAGACAACCTTGTACTCCTGGTTGACGAGGCGGACGTCGAGGCCGAGGTCATGCCGCCACATTTCCTGGACGGCCTCGGCCACGAGGCGGAGGATCTCGGAGTTGTTGTAGAGCAATTCCAGGGTGGGCGGCGGGTGGCCGGGACCGTAGCCGGCCGCGGCGAGCAGGCGGCGGGCCTCCGCCAGGTTGTGCGCGGGGCGGACCGGCGGGGTGTAGCCCGGCATGTTGGGCGGGACGAAGCTTGTGGCGGGGGTCTGTCCGCCGCGGAGGATTTTGTCGGTGATGAGGGAACGGTCGATGGCGAGGGAGAGGGCGCGGCGCAGGCGGGCGTCGTCGAGCGGGGCGCGGAGGGTGTTGAAGCGGAAAAAGAAGGTGTCGAGGTAGTCGTCGAGGCGCAGGCTCGCCGGCGCGGTGCGGCGGTAGGTGTCGAGCTTGGCGAGGGAGACGCTGTAGGTGACGTGCAGCTGTCCGCCGCGGAAGGCGCGCTCCTCGGCGTCGACGCTGTCGAGGGGATAGAAATGGATGGCGTTGAGCGCGACTTGGGCGGCGTCCCAATAGTCGGGCCACTTTTCGACGACGATGCGCTGGTGCGGGGTCCACTCCTTGAGGCGAAACGGCCCGCTGGTCACCATCCGGTCCGGCCGGGTCCAGGGCGTGCCGCGACGGTAGGGGTCGCCGCTGGCGGCGATGCTGCGCACGTGGATGGGACGCCACGGGGAGTTGAGCAGAATCTGGAGAAAGTAGGGGGCCGGGTGGACGAGGCTGACCACGAGAGTGCGCGGCTCAGGGGCGGCGAGGCCGACGGTGGCAAAATCCGTGGCGGTGCCGTGGTGGAACGCCTCCGCCCCGCGGATGATGTGGAAGAGGTAGGCGTAGTCGGCGCCCAGGGAGGGCGTGAGGATGCGGCGCCACGAATCGATGCAGTCCTGCGCGGTGATCGGCTCGCCGTTGGACCAGCGGGCGGCGCGCAGGTGGAAGGTGTAGACCAGGCCGTCGGGGGAAATTTCCCAGCGTTCGGCGAGTCCCGGGGCCGGAGCGAGCGTGGCCGGATCGAAGCCGACGAGCGGATCGAAGAGGGCGGGCAGCACGCGGGCCTCGGCCAGACTCGTGACGATGTGCGGATCG
>CAISJA010000052.1 GCA_903885525.1 uncultured Opitutaceae bacterium | reverse complement strand
GTCAACGCGGGCTACCACGTGCCGCTGCTGGTCACGCCCTGGGCCTACCAGACCTACCGCGGAAGCTGAGCGAACATGGGCGCGGAAGCGAAAAAATTGATCAGCCTGCTCACCGAGCTGGGGCGCGTCACCGACGAGCCCGGCCGGTTGACGCGCACCTTTCTTTCCCCGGCGATGCGCCGGGCCAACCGGCTCGTCGGCCGGTGGATGCGCGAGGCCGGGCTGAAGGTGCGCGAGGACAGCGTCGGCAATCTCATCGGCCGGCTGGAATCCCGGGCGCCCCGGGCGCGCACGCTGCTGCTCGGCTCGCATCTCGACACGGTGCGCGATGCCGGCCGCTACGATGGTCCGCTCGGCGTGCTGCTCCCCCTCGTGGCCCTGGCGACGTTGCGGCGGCGCGGCGTGCACCTGCCGTTCCACGTCGAGATCATCGGTTTCTCCGAGGAGGAAGGCGTGCGCTTTTCCAGCGCCTACCTCGGCAGCAAGGGATACATCGGCCGATTGCCGGCCCGCACCCTGCGCCTGCGCGATGCGGCCGGCACCAGCCTGGCGGAGGCGCTGCAGCAATACACCCGCGGCCGGTTCACCGCCCCCAAGGCCGCCCACCGCCGCCGCGATCTCCTCGGCTATGTCGAGGTGCACATCGAGCAGGGACCGGTCCTGGAGGCCCGGCGCCTCGCGGTCGGCGTGGTGTCCGCCATCGCCGGGCAAAGCCGCTTCAAGCTGTCGTGGCAGGGAAAGGCCGGACATGCGGGCACGACCCCGATGGAGCTGCGGAAGGATGCCCTGGCCGGGGCGGCGGAATTTGCCGTGGGCATCGAGGCCTGCGCCAAGGCCACGCCTGGACTGGTGGCCACCATCGGCCTGCTTTCGGTGCCGGCAGGCGCGGCCAACGTGATCCCCGCCCGGGTCGACCATACGCTGGACGTCCGGCATGCCAGCGACCGCGTGCGCCGGGCCGCGCTGCGGAAGCTGGAGGCGCTGGCGCGGCAGATCGCCCGCCGCCGCGGGCTGCGCTGCTCCTGGCAGCCGACGCAGGAAGACGGCGCCGTCGCCTGTTCGCCAGCGCTGAGCGTGCGGCTCGAACGCAGCATCCGGAGCGTGCAGGGGCGCAGTCTGACGCTGGTGAGCGGCGCGGGGCACGACGGGGTGATCGTTTCCCGCCTCGCGCCCGTCGCCATGCTCTTTGTCCGCTGCCGCGGTGGCCTCAGCCACCATCCCGCCGAGTATGCCGCCCCGGCCGACCTCGCCGTGGCCCTCCGGGTGCTGATGGATTTTTTGCAGGGATTGCCCGATGACCTGCGCGACTGACACCGGCCGGCGCGGATTGGTCCGCCAGGCCCGGCGGCCTTTCCCGGCCCGGCACCTGGCCTTCCCCCGGCGTGTGATTGTCCCGGACAATCTTTTTCCATGAGCCACGACTTCGACCTGATTGTCCGCGGCGGGCGGGTGGTGACCCCGGAGGGCGTCACGCCGGCCGAGGTGGGTGTCGTCGCGGGACGCTTCGCCGGCGTCGCCCCGTCCTTGGCGGGGGGCGCGGCGCAGGAGATCGACGCGACCGGCCTGCATGTTTTCCCGGGGATTCTCGATGCCCACGTGCACTTCAATGAGCCCGGCCGGGCGGAGTGGGAGGGACTGGACTCCGGTCCCGCGGCGCTCGCGGCCGGCGGCGGCACCTGGTTTTGCGACATGCCGCTGAATTCCACGCCCCCGGTGCTGGATGCCGCCACATTTGCGGAGAAGGCGCGGCTGGCCGCGCTCAAATCAGTCACGGATTTTTCCCTCTGGGGCGGACTCGTGCCCGGCTCGATCGACCGCCTGCCCGAACTGGCCGGGGCGGGCGCGATCGGGGTCAAGGCGTTCCTGTGCGGCAGCGGCATCGAGGATTTTCCCGGCATCACCGATGCGACCACCTTGCGCCGAGGCATGGAACGCGCCGCAGCCTGCGGCCTGCTCGTGGCCGTCCATGCTGAGGACGAGGCCATGGCCGCCCGGCTGACTGGGCTCGCCCGGGATGGTGGGGCGACCACGGCCCGCGCCTGGCTCGGCACCCGGCCCGTCGAGGTGGAGCTGGCGGCGATCCGGCTTGCCACCGACCTGGCCGGCGAGACGCGCTGCGCCCTGCATATCGTCCACGTCAGTTCTCCTGCCGGGCTGGAGATCATCGCCGCGGCGCGCCGCGGCGGGGCCAACGTCACCGCCGAAACCTGCCCGCATTATCTGCTGCTGAACGAAGATGATACCCTCCGGCTCGGCGCACCGGCCAAGTGCGCCCCCCCGTTGCGGCCCGAAGCCGCCCGGCAGGGACTCTGGCAGGCACTCGCTGCCGGACTGGTGGACACCATCGGCTCAGATCATTCACCAGCTCCGCCCGGCATGAAGCAGTCGGCCGATTTCTTCTCCATCTGGGGGGGCATCTCCGGGGTGCAGCACGGTTTCCCGCTGCTGCTCAGCACCGCCTTGGACGCTCTTCCCGGGGAACAGGCGCTCCCGCTCCTGTCCGCCCAGCTCGCCGCCAACGTGGCGCAACGCTTCCGCCTGCCCGGCAAGGGGCGAATAGTCGCGGGCGGCGACGCCGATTTTTCCCTGCTTGCACTTGGGGCGGAGCACACACTGGACAATGCCGGGTTGCTCTACCGGCACCGGCAGGGCCCCTACCACGGCCGGAGGTGCACCGTCCGCATCCGGCAAACCTGGGTGCGGGGTGCCCGGGTCTGGAGTGAAGACGGGATTGCACCCGGTGCCCCCAGGGGCCAGCTTCTCCGACCCAACCACGCCCACCATGCCTGAACTCTTCGGCCACACCCGCGCCCACGTCGCCGCCCGCCACGCCCTGATCACCCCGCACAACCACGTCCACAGCGTGGTCCCCGGCATCACCGGTGCGGCCACGGTGATTTTGATCAATCCCGCGATGGGTGCCCGCTTCGCCCAGTTGCTGGTCACGTTCCAGGCCGGTGGCCAGGCCTCCTTCCCGGCTGGCCCGGGCCAGGTGTTCGGCTACCTCCAGAGCGGAGCCGCCACGGTCAAGATCGGCGGGCAACAGGTGAAGGCGGCGACCGGCTGGTATTTCTACGCCCCGGCCGGCACCCCCTGCAGCCTGTCGGAGGTGGCGCCTGACACCCGGGTGACGCTTTTTCAGAAGAACTACCTTCCCCTGCCCGGAGTGCCCGCTCCCGCCCCCATCATCGCCGACGCGGCGAAGGTGCCGGGCACGCCGTTCCTCGGCGATCCCGCCGCCAATCTGCAAACCCTCCTGCCGGACCTGCCCGCCTTCGACCTGGCCGTGAACATCTTCGCCTATCAGCCGGGCGGGCATCTGCCCTACACGGAGATCCACGTCATGGAACACGGCCTGCTCATGCTCGGCGGGCAGGGGGTCTACCGTCTGGAGGATTCCTGGTATCCGGTCGAGCAGGGTGACGTGATCTGGATGGGTTCGTACTGTCCGCAATGGTTCGTCGCCATGGGCAAGCAGCCCGCCAGCTACCTTTACTACAAGGACGTCAACCGCGCCGCCCTCTGAGTCCTGCCTCGTTCGCCAAGTCCTCCTCCCCGTCCTCAGCCGCATCCGCCGGACCCCTCTCCGGAGAACGGGAAGAGCGGCAAATGATTCGTTCCCCCATGGCATGCCCCTGGCTCTATTGACCATAAACTCCCGGTGAATACTCCGACCTCCACTTTCAGCTTCACGCTCAACGGCCAGCCGGTGACGGTGGCGGACCTCGCCCCCACGACCACCCTGCTCGAGTGGTTGCGCACGACCGGCCGCACCGGCAGCAAATGCGGCTGCGCCGAGGGCGATTGCGGCGCCTGCAGCGTGGCCCTGGTCGACCGCGACGGCTCCGGTCATCCCACCTACCGCACGATCAACAGTTGCATCGCCCTGCTGCCGATGTTCGCGGGCCGCGAGGTGGTGACGGTGGAGGGCCTCGCCCACGGTCCGGAGCTGCACCCGGTGCAGGCGGCCATGGTGGAGGACTACGGCTCACAATGCGGCTACTGCACCCCGGGATTCACCGTTTCCCTCTTCGAGGCCTACTACCGCCGCGACTGCGCCGGGGCGGACCGGATCAACGACCAGCTCTGCGGCAACCTCTGCCGCTGCACCGGCTACCGCGCCATCCGTGACGCCGCCCTGAAGGTGCTCGCACGGCGGGAGGGCGGCACACCGTCCCCCTCCGCGCCCCCGACCGGTCCCGACTGCGGGTTCCCCCTCGCCGACCCCTTCGCGGCCCGCTTGCAGGCTCCGCTCGCAGCCCCCGCCGCCTTCGCCTACGCCGCGCCTGGCGGCTCCTTCCACCGCCCCGCATCGCTCGCCGCCCTCTTCGCCCTGCTCGCGGCCCACCCGGATGCCCGTTTGGTGGCCGGTGCCACGGAAGTCGGCGTGGAATTGAACAAGAAGCAGCGGAAATTCCCGCTGCTGGTTTCCACCGAGGCCGTGCCGGAGCTCACCCGCCTCGTCCGCACCGACACCGGCTGGAGCATCGGCGCCGCCGTGCCGCTCACCGCCATCGAAGAACGCGTTGCCCCGGAGCATCCCTCCCTGGGCCGCATGCTGCGGGTGTTCGCCTCCCGCCAGATCCGCAACCGGGCCACGCTGGGCGGCAACCTCGGCACCGCCTCGCCGATCGGCGACAGCGCGCCTGTGCTGCTTTCGCTCGATGCCTCGCTGGTCCTCGCCTCGGCGCACGGCGAGCGCACCGCGCCATTGGCGGATTTCTTCACCGGCTACCGGAAGACGCTGCTCCAGCCCGGCGAGCTCATCCGCGAGATAGTTGTCCCCCACGCGGCCGTCCCGGCCGGCGTCGCGCGCCGCACCGGCTTCACCAAGGTGTCCCACCGGCAGGAGCTGGACATCAGCATCGTGGCGGCTGCCTTCCGCCTTGACACCGACGCTTCCGGCGTGGTGGTGGAGGCCCGCCTTGCCTACGGCGGTGTGGCCGAACGCCCACGCCGCGCCCTGCGCGCGGAGGCGGCGCTGGTCGGCCGCACGCTTGCGGAGTCAGCCGTCGCCGTGGCCGACATCCTCGGCACGGAGTTTGCGCCCATCGACGATGCGCGCAGCAGCGCGGCCTACCGCCGCGCACTGGTGCTCTCGCTCTGGGAACGGTTTGCCTCCGGCACCACCAGCGAGGCGCACGAAGCCCCGGCCGCCTACACCTACCAGGGTGCCTGGCCTCTCGCCGACGCCACCCGCCAACTCCGCCACGAGAGCGCCGCCGGCCATGTCACCGGCCGGGCCCTCTACGTGGATGACACCGCGCAGCGCCGCCAGATGCTCGACGTCTGGCCGGTCCTATCGCCCCACGCCCGGGCCCGCCTCACGCGGCGCGACGCCGCCGTCGCCCGCCGCCAGCCGGGGGTGCACGCCGTGCTCCTCGCCGAGGACATCCCCGGCCAAAACAACGTCGGGATATCGCGTCACGACGAGCCGCTGCTGGCGTGCGACGAGGTGCTTTACCACGGCCAGATCGTCGCGCTGGTGG
>CAISJA010000051.1 GCA_903885525.1 uncultured Opitutaceae bacterium | reverse complement strand
TCCGCCAGCTGGAGCGCCTGCGCCGAGCGCCCGAGAATTCGTTCTGCCGGCTGGGCCAGCAATTCCTGTCCAGTCCGGTTGACCAGTCGCAGTGCGGCGTGCGCATCGAAGGCAAAAATCGCGACATCGATCTCCTCCATCACCGTGCGCAGGAGGGCGGTGGCCTCGAGGGCACCGAGCCGCTGCTCCTGGAGCACGGCGCCGAGCAGGTTGATCTCGGCGAGCAGGTCCCCGAGCGGCTCATCCCGTTTTGCGCCGCGGGCGCGGACGGAGAAATCGCCCTCCCGGAGGGCGGACAGGAGATTGGCCATGGTCTGGAGCGGACGGGTCACGCGCTCGCGCACGAGGAAGGCGCAGCCCAGCCAGAAACCCAACATGACCAGGGCCAGCGTCCAGATGGCCCGGGCGGAGTAGCCGTCCGCGCCGAGCAGCACGAAGGCGATGACGACGGCGGGCAGCCCGCCGAGCAGCGTCGCAACGAGGATGCGGTTCTCGTGGGAGAGGGGTGATTGGGGCGGTGCGGCCATCGCAGTCGGCTTTCAATTTTCCGGAGCAGGCACCGAGCCTACGCTTGGGGCCGGCCAGTTCTGCGCAAACGGCGGAAGGCTACAAGCCGTATCGTTCCAGCCGTCGGTAGAAGGCGCTGCGGCTGAGGCCGAGCTCCTCCGCCGCCCGCCGGGCGTTGCCGTCGCAACGGGCGAGGGTCTTCCGGATCAGGAAGCCCTCCACCTCCTCCAAACTCATGTCCTCCAGGCGCGGCGCAGTCTGGCCGGCGGTGAGGCCGAGTTCGGGCGCACGGATGACCTTGCCCTGGGCCATGAGCACGCCGCGTTCGACGGCGTGGTCCAGTTCCCGGACATTGCCGGGCCAGGCGTGGTCCTTCAGCGCGGCGAGGGCGTCGTCGTCGAAGCCCGTGACTTGTTTCCGGTAGCGTTCGACATGGGACTTGAGGAAGTGCTGGGCGAGCAGCGGGATGTCCTCCCGGCGTTCGCGCAGGGGCGGCAGGTGCAGGGGGATGGTGTTGAGGCGAAACAGCAGGTCCTGGCGGAAACGCCCGGCCGACACTTCCGCCGGCAGGTCGGCGTTGGTGGCGGAGATGAGGCGCACGTTCACGCGGTAAGTGCGTGACGAGCCCACGCGCTCGAGCTCGCCGGTTTCCAGCACGCGCAGGATCTTCGCCTGCTGGCTGAGCGGGATGTTGCCGATTTCGTCGAGAAATAGCGTGCCGCCGTCCGCCAGTTCAAAACGGCCGGCCCGGTCGGTCTTGGCGTCGGTGAAGGCACCCCGCACATGGCCGAAGAGTTCGCTCTCAAACACCCCCTCGGGCAGGCCGCCCATGTTCACGGAGATGAAAGATTTTCCGGCGCGGGCGGAGACCGCGTGCAGGGACTGGGCCACGACGCCCTTGCCGGTGCCGTTCTCGCCGGTGAGGAGGATGTTGGCATCGGAGGGGCCGACCCGGGCGATGACATCCAGCACCGGCCGCATGGCCGCAGACTGGGTGATGAGGGTGGGGCCGCCCTTGCCGCGCAGCAGCTGGTTCTCCTGCTCCAGCCGCTGGCAGGCCCGGACGGCACCGGCCAGCTCGATCTGGGTTTGGACGATGGAGAGGAGCCGCGGGTTGTCCCACGGCTTGGTGATGAAATCCCTCGCGCCGCGGCGCATGGCTTCGACGGCCACCTCGACGCTGGCCCAGGCGGTCATGATGACGACGGGCAGCGTGGGATCCGCCGCCTGCAGGCGCCCGAGCAGGTCCAGACCCTCCTGGCCGGAAGTGGTATCGCGGGTGTAGTTGAGATCGACGAGGGCCAGCGCATAGTCGCGCTGTTCGACCGCCTTCATCACGGAGCCCGGTGATTTCGCGGTATCGATGAGGTAGCCCTCGCTCTTGAGCAGCAGGCGCAGGGCTTCGATCACATCGGGCTGGTCATCGGCAACCAGAATGCGGCGCTGGGCGGGATCGGTGGCAGCCATGGGCATGAAAGGACGGTGGGCGTGGGGGAGGAGTCAAGTGCAGCCAGCACGCACCGCGCATGCCAAATGGGGTGGGGCGGCAGCAATCCCGCGCCAGGAAGCAAGATGTGGCACAGAATCCCCGCGAGCCCGGGACGCGGCCGGGCGGGCAGATTTCCGACACTGGGAGCCGGCATTCCCAGGAATGGGACGTCGCGGCCTCAGCCATCGCTGAAGACCGTGGCCCCACTCTCAACTCCTCGGCCCGGCCGAAGGCCCGTCGAGCGGCCGGCCGTGGCCGCGAAAACATTTGCGGCCTGGCGAAATAGCCACTCCCTTTCGGCATGCTCCCCGCTTGGAAAACGGTCAAAGTGTATGATGACATCCTCTATGAGAAGGCCGATGGCATCGCCAAGATCACCCTCAACCGCCCGGAGAAGCGCAATGCCTTCCGGCCGCAGACGGTGTGCGAACTTCACGAAGCCCTGCTGGATGCCCGCGAGGACCAGCAGATCGGGGTGGTCCTGCTGACCGGGGCGGGTCCCGCGCAGGACGGCAAGTATGCCTTTTGCTCCGGCGGCGACCAGTCGGTGCGCGGTCATGGCGGCTACCTCGACGGCAAGGGTGTGCCGCGCCTCAACGTGCTGGATGTGCAGAAGCTCATCCGTTCGATGCCGAAGGTGGTGATCGCACTGGTGGCCGGGTATGCCATCGGCGGCGGGCACGTCCTGCACGTCATGTGCGACCTCACGCTTGCGGCCGACAACGGTGTCTTCGGCCAGGTCGGCCCCAAGATGGGCAGCTTTGACGGCGGTTTCGGCTCCAGCTACCTCGCCCGCATGGTGGGCCAGAAGAAGGCCCGGGAGATTTGGTTCCTCTGCCGGCAGTACAGCGCCGCGGAGGCCCTCGCCATGGGCCTGGTCAACAAGGTCGTGCCCGTCGCCGAGCTGGAGGCCGAGGGGGTGGCGTGGGCGCGGGAAATCCTGCAACGCAGCCCGCTCGCCATCCGCTGCCTCAAGGCCGCCTTCAACGCCGAACTCGACGGCCAGTCCGGCATCCAGGAACTCGCCGGCAACGCCACCATGCTCTACTACATGACCGAGGAGGCGAAGGAGTTCATGACCGCGCAGCGCGAAAAACGGAAACCGGACGCCAGGAAATTTCCCTGGCTGCCCTGAGCCGTCGGGCGCTGGCGGCGGGGCAAGCGGCGGGCTGCCGCCGCCGGCCTGAGCCGCGCCGCCAGGCCGCCTCCTGCCATGGCTTCCGCGGGATGGCGCGGAAATGCTTCGGCAGTGTCAGTACCGCACCTCCGCCGCCAGCGGCAGATCGACATGGATCAGGCTGCGGTTGAGCGCGAGATTGGGCCACCAGGTCAGCCGGTGGCAGAAGGGATAGGCGGAGCCGAGGGCGACGTGGTGGGCGGCGTTTTCGTCGAGGAGAATGTGGCGGTAGCAACGGGTGTCCGCGACTCCGGCCCAGCCGGCCGGGACCAGTGCGACTTCCCCGAGGCGCCGGGCCCCGGCATCGGTACCGAGCAGTTCCTGCAGCAGGGCCCCGCCGGTCCGTGCCGTCGCGGCCACGACGCGGCCGGCCTGGAACTCCAGCTCGACGCCCTCGAGCAACTGCCCGCCGTAGGCCACCGGCCGGGCCACGCGCAGCCGGCCCTCGGCGCTGCGACGGTGCGGGGCGGTGAAGATTTCGTCAGTCGGCAAATTCACGGTGTAGGGGACACCGCGGCGGGTGGTGAGGGCGGCGGTGCACCAACGGTGGCCCCGTGGCAGGGCCACCGTGAGGTCGGTGCCCGCACCAGTGAAGTGCAGCCGGCTCAGCCGCTGCGCATTCAGCGCGTCGCGCTGCCGGGCCAGGCCGGCCAGGTGCCCGGCCCACTCTGCGCATGGATCGGGCCCCTGGCAACGGGCCGCGGTCAGGACAGCTTCCCACAATGCCCGCAGGCGGTGGGCGGGAGCGAGTTCCGGGAAAACCTCTTCCGCCCACCCGGGGGTGGGGGCTGGGGCCAGGGTCCATTGCGCCGCACCACCGAGCAGCTTTTGCACCACGGGACCGAAATGCTCCCAGGTGATGCCGCGCAGCTCGTGGACGCGGGCGGCGGGGATGCCCTCCAGCAGTCGCGGCTGGCTGCCGAGAAGAAAAAGCAGGGCTCCCCCTTGGCCGAGGTGCGCCTGCATCCGGCGGGCCTGGGCGGCGGCGAGGGCCTCGGTCCCACGCCAGTCGGCCCGTACCGCCAGATCACGGAGCCGCCCGGGATCGCCCCAGATCACCCCGACTTCTCCGCCTCCGGCGGCCCGGGCCTCCTCCGTCACCGCCTCCACCAGCGCCGCCGCCTCG
>CAISJA010000050.1 GCA_903885525.1 uncultured Opitutaceae bacterium | reverse complement strand
TATTTCCAGACGCGCGTGCTCGAACGCAAGCAGTACGAGGCCGTGCTCCGGCTGCTCACCATCTTTGCCCACCACCTCTCCTCGCTCAGCAACCAGCTCATGGTGAGTGCCCAGCAGGTGGAGTCTCCGATGGTGACCCGGGCCAAGACTTTCATCCACGAGCACCAGGACGAGGAGCTTTCGCTCCGGCAGGTGGCCGGGGCGGTGAACACCAGTGCTTTTTATTTCTGTAAGATGTTCAAACAGGCTACGGGGCTGACGTTCACCGATTATCTCGCCCGCGTCCGGGTGGAGAAGGTGAAAAATCTTCTGCTCAATCCGCACAAGCGCATCAGCGAGGCGGCCTACGAGGCGGGCTTCCAGTCCCTCTCCCAGTTCAACCGGGTGTTCCGGAAAATCGTGGGCGAGTCGCCCACGGTGTGGCGCGACAAGCTGCAGGCTAATTCAGCGGCTTGAGCCGGCGAATTCGTCGTGCCGCCGCGGGCCCGGGGCCGGCTGCCCGCGGTAGCAGCACACGCTGCAGAGCATGTCGATCTCCCGTTCGGCCAGACGGTGAAACTGGGCCACGGCCTCGCCGGCGGCGGGCCCGAAGAGAGCCGCCGCAGCCGCGTGGACGGCCAGTTCCCCGGTGGCGAAGTAATTGAGCAGGGGATTGAGGCCGCAGCTGCACCGGCGCGGCAGGGGGGGGCGCTGGCTGCGCAGGTCGGGCAGGGGCGCGTGGACCCGGAGCGCGGTGCAGAGCCGGTCCAGGGTCTCGTCCATCATGTAGACCAGCGTGTCAGGATTGCCCAGCGGGGAAAGCGTGGGCTCGGTGCGCAGCAGATCCTCCCACTCCCGCTTGAGCGCGGAACGATGGGATTCGAGACGCTGGATGTCGCTTTCTTCCACGTTTCCCAGCCTAGCGCAGACGCCCCGCGCCAGCCTCGCATGCCTTGCGCATCCCTGCGCATCAGTTGGGGAGAATTGGGATTCCGGAAAATCGCCGGAGGCGTTTTTTGGTTCGGACGAAGGCCTCCCTCCGCCGGGGAACGACCCTCCGCCAGGATGCGTCCGGGTGCGGTCCGGAGGGCGACCGCTCCGCGGTTTTGGTGCTTTTGCCGGCCGCAAAAATATTTGCCACGGCCGCTCCGCGGAAACCAATATCCGGGGGATGAATGACAACTCATGCACAGCACCGGCCGGGCATCTTCGCTAGGGTCGTTTGCGACATCCCACGCAATGTCTGTCATCCCCGTCACTATTTTCTTCAGCCTCCTGCTGGCCGGGTTGTTTGTCGTCCTGTTTGCCCATGAGCACCGCCGCCGGCCCTTCGCCAGCGCGGAACGGGATTCGCTCCTGCCATTGGCGGACGAGAAACCTGCGGCCGCCCCCGCTCCCTTTCCTTCCACCCCCGCTACTCCTCCCACGCCATGACCGGTCAAAAAACCACCATCGAGTTCAACGACAAGATCGTCCGCCAATTCATGCTGGCCTCCATCATCTGGGGCGCCGTCGGCATGCTGGTGGGCGTCCTCATCGCCACCCAGCTGAATTACTGGCAGCTTAACTTCAACCTGCCTTGGCTGACGTGGAGCCGGCTGCGGCCGCTGCACACCAACGCGGTGATCTTCGCCTTCGTCGGCAACATGATGTTTGCCGGCGTCTACTACTCGACCCAGCGCCTGCTGAAGGCCCGGCTCGCGAGCGACTTTCTCTCCACCGTGCATTTCTGGGGCTGGCAGCTCATCATCGTCGCGGCCGCCGTCACCCTCCCGCTCGGCCTGACCCGCGGCAAGGAGTACGCCGAGCTTATCTGGCCCATCAACGTGGCCGTCGCCCTCGTCTGGGTGGTCTTCGCGGTGAACTTCTTCTGGACGATCGCCCGCCGCAACGAGAAGTCACTCTACGTCGCGATCTGGTTCTACATCTCCACGGTCATCACCATCGCGGTCCTCTACATCGTCAACCACCTCTCGATCCCGACCTCCTGGACGCACAGCTACGGCGTGTTTGCCGGTGCGCAGGACGGCCTGGTGCAGTGGTGGTACGGCCACAACGCCGTGGCCTTCTTCCTCACCACGCCGATCCTCGGCATCATGTATTATTTCCTGCCGAAGGCCGCGGACCGCCCCGTCTACAGCTACCGCCTTTCCGTCGTCCATTTCTGGTCGCTCGTGTTCCTCTACATCTGGGCCGG
>CAISJA010000049.1 GCA_903885525.1 uncultured Opitutaceae bacterium | reverse complement strand
TGCTCGCCATCGCGCCGTTGCTCGAGGCCTTCCAGCGGGAGGGGACGGTGGAGGTTTATCTCACGACGACCACCAGCACGGGCCATCGGTTGGCCCGGGAGAAATATGCCGGCCTGGTGATCGGGCTCGCCTACTTTCCCCTCGATTTCTGGCCATTGAGCGCCCGGGCCTGGCGGGCGGTGCGGCCCGATCTCTGCATTCTGATGGAAGGGGAACGCTGGCCCGAGCATGTGGGGCAGGCGCGGCAACGAGGGGTGCCCGTGATCAGCGTGAATGCCCGGCTCTCCGACCGCAGCTTTCGGCGTTACCTGCGCTTCCGCTGGGCCGTCTGGCCGCTGGCTCGCGGCACGACCCGCGTCCTCTGTGCCGCCCGGCGCGATGAGCAGCGGTTTCGGGCGCTGGGCTATCCGCCGGACCAGCTCCTCACCACCGGCAATCTCAAGCTCGATGTGGCCATCCCATTGCTGCAAGAGGACCAGAAAGACGCTCTGCGGCGCGAACTCGGTCTGCCGGCGGCGGGGCTGGTGCTGCTCGGCTCCTCCACCTGGGCCGGCGAGGAAATCGCCCTGCTCGAGGCCCTGGCGGTCGCGCGGGCCCGCGGCCTGGCCGTCTCCCTGCTGCTGGTGCCGCGTCACGCCGAGCGCCGCGACGAGCTGCGCACGATGCTGGAAAAATCCGGGCAACGCTTCCATTTTCGCTCCGCCGGGCCGGCCCCGGGCGAGGTCGACGTGGCCGTGGGCGACACCACCGGGGAACTGCGGCAGCTCACGCAGCTGGCCGACCTGGTTTTTGTCGGCAAGAGCCTGGCCCCGCACGAAGGGGGTCAGACCCCGGTGGAGGCGGCCATGCTCGGCAAGCCGGTGCTCCACGGCCCGCGCATGACGAATTTTCGCGACATCATCCGCTCGCTCACCGAGGACGGGGCGGTCCGCCGGGTGGACACCCACCGGGAATTGATCGAGGAGGCGGCCGGGCTGCTGCAGGACGGGGCCCAGCGCGAGCAGCTCGCGGCGGCCGCGAGAGTCTGGAGCGCCGGCAACCGCGGGGCCACCGCACGAACCCTCGCGGTGATCCTCGAACAACTCGCCTGAGCCCGGTCCTGGCGTCCGGTCCGAAGCCCCGAAGGCTTGTCCCCGCCATTTTCTGGCCGAGGGACGCCCCACAGTCGGTCTCGCTTGCCCCGTTGCATGTCAGGGCGGGTACCGGGCTGCGGAACTTGTCATATATTATATGACATATTCGGATGGGCGGCGGGGGTGTGATTTATGACATGGGCGGCGATGTCGCGGGCGGCGTGGGGGCGGGCGATCTGTTCGAGGTTGCGGCGCCAGGTGCGCCAGAGGCGGGCGTCGTCGGCGAAGGCGTGCTGCAGGGTGTGGACCAAGGCGGTGGGGGTTTCGGCGAGGGCACCGGCGCCGTGGCGGCGGAGGAGCTCGTAGTTGCCCTCTTCCTGGCCGGGAACGATTTGGTTCACCAGCATCGGGCAGAGGGCGTTGATGGATTCCTGGGTGGTGGCGCCCCCGGCCTTGCTGATCACGACATGGTGGGTCATGAGCAGCTCGGGGATGCGGTCCGTCCAGCCCAGCACCTCCGTGTGGGCGGGCGCGCCGCGGGTGAGGCGGACCAGTTCGGCCTGCAGCGAGTGGTCCCGGCCGGCGGTGATGGTCAGATGCCAGTTTTTCCAGAGTGCCAGGGCCTGCACGGTGGCGCGGGCGCGGTCGCGGCCCGAGTTGATCATGTAAAGAATGCGTTTGGGCGCATCGGTCTGCGGATCCGGCGGCTGGAGGCGGGCGGGGCGGTCGGCGAAGGCGGTGGTGACGGGAAAGCCGGTGACGTGCACCCGGGCAGGCGGGAGCCCGGCTTGGTGGAGAAAGGCGGCGGAATCGTGGTCGGTGACAAACCAGCCGTCGGCCGGGGCCCGGTACCAGAGGGAGTTGATGGTGAGCGCGTCGGTGACGACGGTGTAGACCGGCGGGAGGACGAGTCCGCCGGCGCGGAGCCGGGCCAGCAGCCAGCCATAGACGGGGTAGGTGGAGACGAGGGCGGTGGGCTTTTTCTCGGTGATCAGGCGGCCGAGCAGGGCGGTGTGGCTGCGGAGGGTGTGGAAGAGGAGGGGGACGTGCGGCGAGCGGTCGAGCCAGCGGTAGGCGCCGCTCCAGAGCGAGGGGACCCGGTTGATCAGGCCCAGGTAGGCGCGGCGGCTGAGGTTATTGAGGCGCGGGGCCCGCAGGGCGAAGAGATCGATCAACTCCGCCGTGCCGTCGCCCTCGGCGGGGAAGGCGGCGAGGAGCGCACGGGCGGCGCTGTTGTGGCCTTCGCCGTAGCCGGCGGTGAGGATGAGGGTGCGGTGCATGGAAAGAGCGTGCGCCCGCCGACCGGGAGCCGGGCGTTCGGAGGGTCCACCCGCTTCATGGGGCGGTGGCGAACGCGGCAAGGGCCGTGGCGGCAGTTTCGGGATCGAGCGGCCCGGCTTCGTCTGCCTCATCCGCCGCGCCGGACGACATGGGGAACTGCTGGCAGAATTGCTTGAAATCGACCAGCTCCAGGCGGCCGTCGAGGTGCTCGACGATGGCGGTGAGCGATTCCACCCAGTCGCCGGAATTCAGGTAATGGATGTCTCCGATCATCTTGTCGGCGGGGGTGTGGATGTGTCCGCAGATCACGCCGCCACAGTCGCGGGAGTGGGCGAGGGTGGCGAGCTGTTCCTCGAATTTCCCCACGTAGCTGACCGCCTGCTTGACCCGGGCCTTGATGGCCTGGCTGAGCGAATAGTACTCCTTGCCCCGGAGCTGGCGGAACCAGTTGTAGAAGCGGTTGAGCCGGAGCAGCAGGGCGTAGCCTAGGTCGCCGAGGTGGGCGAGGATGACCATGTTCTTCACCACGCCGTCAAACACGTCCCCGTGCAGGATGAGGTAGCGGCCCTGCGGGGTGGTGAGGACATAGTCCTCCACCAGCCGGATGCGCTCGAATTGCATGGGGATGAGGCGGCTGAGGAAATCGTCGTGGTTGCCGCGGAGGTAGACCACGTCCGTGTCTTTCTTCTGGACGAGGGTGAGGATGCGGCGGACGAAGCGGGTGTGCGACTTGGTCCAGCGCCCGTCGCGGGTCAGGCGCCAGCCGTCGATGATATCGCCGTTGAGGATCAGGCGCTCGCAGCGGATGTGCTTGAGAAAGTGGGTGGCCTCGTCGGCCTTGCTGTGCGGCGTGCCGAGGTGCACGTCGGAGAGAATGGCGGTGCGGACGCGGAGGGCGGGTTTCACGGCGGGGAGGAGGAGGGCTGGGGGTGCAGGGTGGTGAGGCTGGAGCCGGCCGTCCGCCGGTCTTGGAAATCGGCGGACGCCTCGGCCAGATCGGCGGCGAAGCGGTCGATCACGGCATCCCATGATTGGGTGGCGACGGAGGCGGGGGCGGCGAGGCGCAGGCGGGAGCGCAGGGCGCGGTCGCGCCCGAGCCGGGCGGCCTGTCCCAAGAAGGCCACCTCGTGGCCCGGGGCGGCGAGCAGTCCGTTCTCCTCGGGGCGGACGAACTCGTGGGCGGCGGCGTAGTCATAGGCGCCGAGGGCGAGGCCGCTGGCGAGGGCCTCGGTGATGACGTTGCCGAAGGTCTCGGTGGTGCTGCCGTGCAGGTAGACGTCGCCCGAGGCGTAGTGGCGGGCGAGATTCACGCCGGTGTAGAAGCCGGTGAAGACCGCGTCGGGGCGCTGCCGCTGGCAGGCCGAGAGGAGCGGGCCGTCGCCGACGAGGACGAGGCGGGCCCGCGGCTCGGCCGCGCGGAAGGCGTCGAAGGCGCGGAAAAGGAGCGGGTAATTCTTCTCGGCGGCGAGGCGGCCGACGTGCAGGACCACGGGATCGTCGGGCCCGGCGCCCCAGCGGGCGCGCAGTTCCTCGTCGCGGCGCAGCGGCGAGAACAGGGCGGTATCCACCCCGCGGGAGAGGAGGCGGAGGTTGCGGTAGCCGGCGAGGGCCAGGCGCTGCGCCAGGTCGCGGGTCGGGACAAAGGTGCGGAGGGTCTGATTGTGCACGCGACGCAGCCAGGCGGCGACGAGCGGGTGCAGCCAGCCCAGCCGGTAATCGCGGGTATATTGGTCGAAGTTGGTGTGAAAACTGGAAGTGACCGGGAGGCCTAGGCGGCGGGCGGTCGCGATGGCGGACGCCCCGAGGGGGCCTTCGGTGGCCACATGCACTAGATCGGGCCGGTTGAGCGTCCAGAGTTGGCGGAGCCGGCGGCCGGCGGGCAGCCCGAGGCGCAACTGGGGATAGCCTGGCAGCGGGATGCCTGGCAGGCGCACCTGCCGGCAGGCGAGGCGCTGCGTCACGCTGAAGCGGGGGGATTCGTGGCGCTGCCGCGGCCGGATCACGGTGAGGCGGTGTCCGCGCAGGGCGAGGCCATCGACCAGGCGGCCGAGGGTCATGGCGACGCCGTTGATTTCGGGAGCGTAGGTTTCGGTGACGAGGGTGAGGTGCAACGGGTTTTGCCCGGCGGCGGTCGGCGGACCGGCCGGCGAGCCCCCGCAGCCTAGCGGGCGAAAGTGAACTTCTCGCGGCGGCAAGGTCACAATTGGGCAACATGACAGCGCGGCACGGATCAAAATGCCCCGGCTTGCCCTCGCGGCGGCGGTGCGTGACAATCCTGTGACGGGCCGGCTTCCCGCTGGCGGAGTCCGGCGGTTGTCTTTAGCTGTCCGGCCCACCCTTTTGCCCTTTCCCATGCCCACTACCGTCCGACGCACCACCAAACGTTCCACCAAGATCACGGCCAAGGCCGGCCGGTCCATGGCGCAGAGCGCCGGCAAACGGCTGTATTTCAACCGCGAGCTGAGCTGGCTGGCCTTCAACCAGCGCGTGCTCGACCAGGCCCGCAGCGAGGCGAACCCTCTGCTGGAACGGGTCAAGTTCCTCGCCATCCTCAGCTCCAACCTCGACGAGTTCTACGAGATTCGCGTCGCCGGCCTGATGCAGCAGCAGGACTCGCAGGGCGGCGAGGCCAGCCTCGATGGCCTGAGCCCGCGCGACCAGCTCAAGCACATCCGCACGGGGGTGAACTCCCTGATCGCCCAGCAGTACAAGTGCTGGCGCGAGCAATTGGTGCCGGCCCTGGCGAGGGAGAAGATTGTGTTCCTGACCGCCGCGCAGCTCGACGCCCGGCAACGGGCCTGGGTCGACACCTACTTCACCACCAAGGTGCAGCCGGTGCTCACGCCGCTGGCGATTGACCAGGCGCATCCTTTCCCCCTCCTCGCCAGCAAGACCCTCAACCTCCTCTTGGCCCTCGACAACCCCGACAATCCTGAGCGGGAGCCCAGCCTAGCCATCCTGCCGGTGCCGCGCAGCCTGCCCCGTCTGGTGGAAATCGAGGGCGAGGAGGACGGCCAGCAGCGGTTTATTTTTCTGAGCGACATCCTCCAGCTCTGCGCCGGCGCGCTATTTCCCGGCTACACCATCCGCCGCGCCCACGCCTTCCGCGTCACGCGCAACAGCGACCTCTACATCGACGACGAAGAAGCGGAGAACCTGCTGAAGAAGATCGAGGACGAGCTGCGCAACCTCCGCCGCGGCGCGGCCGTGCGCCTCGAGATCGAGGCGGGCATCGATGAGGGGCTGTTCCAGACCCTCTGCGCCTACCTCGCCCAGCCGCCGGAGAACATCTTCCGGGTCGAGGGGCCGCTGAATCTCCTCCGGCTGATGAGCCTGTACGAGCGCACCGACCGGCCCGACCTGAAGTACCAGCCCTTCGCCCCGGTGGAGCCGCCCTACCTGATCGGCAAGGCCCTGCTCTTCGACGTCATCCGCGAGCGCGACGTGCTGCTGCACCACCCCTACGAATCCTTCACCCCCGTGGTGCAGTTCATCGAGCAGGCCGCCGCCGACCCGGCGGTGCTCGCCATGAAGCAGACCCTGTACCGCACCAGTGGTGATTCCCCCGTGGTCCGCGCCCTGATCGAGGCGTCGCGCAACGGCAAGCAGGTGACGGCGCTGGTCGAGCTGAAGGCGCGGTTCGACGAGGCCAACAACATCAAGTGGGCCCGCGAACTCGAGGAGGCCGGCGTCCATGTGGTCTACGGGCTCGTCGGCCACAAGACCCACTGCAAGTGCAGCCTCGTGATCCGCCACGAGGGCGACGGCCTGCGCCGCTATGCCCATCTCGGCACTGGCAACTACAATCCCAAGACGGCCCGGCTCTACACCGACCTCAGCCTGCTCACCGCCAATCCGGACCTCACCGCCGAGGTCTCCCAGCTCTTCAACACGCTCACCGGCTTCAGCCGCACGCCGGAGTTCAAGCACCTGTTGGTGGCACCCTTCAACCTCCACGCCCGCATCCAGGAGCTGATCGCGGCCGAGGCGGCGCACGCCGCCGCCGGCCGGCCCGCCCGCATCATCGCCAAAATGAACAAGCTGGTGGACCCGGTGACGATCGACAACCTCTACGCCGCGTCGCAGGCCGGGGTGCAGATCGACCTGATCGTGCGCGCGACCTGCTGCCTCGCCCCCGGGGTCAAGGGCCTGAGCGAGAACATCCGCATCCGCAACATCGTGGGCCGCTACCTCGAACATGCCCGCATCTACTCTTTCGAGAACGGCGGGCAGCCGCTCCTCTACTGCGGCAGCGCCGACTGGATGACCCGCAATTTCTTCCGGCGGGTCGAGGCCCTGTTTCCCATCTACGATCCCGAGCATCGCGCCCGGATCATCCAGGAGATACTGCCGGCCGAGCTGCGCGACAACACGGACGCTCGCCAGCTCCAGCCGGACAGCAGCTACGCCCCGGTCCGCCGGGCCGAGGGCGAGGCGGCGTTCTCCGCCCAGAACTTCTTCATGGAGGCCGCCGTCCGCCGGGCGGAAGAAACGGTCGAAGTGGCCCCGAGCTGACCCGCCGCCCCCATGCCCGGACGCCTCATCGCCATCGGCGACATCCACGGTTGCAGCCAGGAATTCGAGGACCTGCTGGCCAAGCTGGCGCTGCGCGATTTGGACCGGGTGGTGCTCCTGGGCGACCTCGTCAATCGCGGGCCGGACAGCTTCCGCGTGATCCAGTTGGCGCGGCAACACGCCACCGCCGCGCTGCTTGGTAACCATGAGCTGCGCCTGCTCAATTTCCGAAAGACCGACGACCCCAGCCATCTGAAGAAGACCGACTACGCCACCCTAGAGCAGATCAACGGGAAGTGCTGGGACTACATGGAGGCGATGCCGCTGACCTATGAGGACAAGGAGCTTGGCGTCGTCCTAGTGCACGGCGGATTCCTGCCCGGCGTGCCTTGGCAGCGAAAGTCCGCGCGGGTGGTCACGCGCATCCAAGTGGTCGGTCCCGATGGGGAGCCCTGCAAGCGGGCAGAAGCCCCGGACTCGCCCCACTGGTCGGAGCTGTGGCGCGGGCCGCCGTTCGTCGTCTACGGCCACACCCCGCGCGAGGAGGTCAGCACGACGGCCTGGACCGCCGGCATCGACACCGGCTGCGTGCTGGGCGGCAGCCTCACGGCCTTCGTGCTGCCGGAGAAGAAGATTGTTCAGGTCCGGGCCCGGAAGCGCTACTTTACGCCCTGATGAGCGGTGGCCTGCCCTGCGGCCGCCGGCTGCGCCGCTCCTAGCCCCCGCCGTCGGCCGGGTAGCGGCGCACCCCTGCCGCCCTTTGGCCAGCCACCTCGGGCCGGTTCCCCGCCGAGCAGGGCGAGAAAATCGGCTGGCCAAGCTCCGGCCCGCCCTTTCACTGTCATCCCCTCATGAATAAGGCACTCATCACCGGCATCACCGGACAAGACGGCTCCTACCTGGCGGAATTGCTCCTCGCCAAGGGTTACGAGGTCCACGGCGTCATCCGGCGCGCCTCCACGTTCAACACGAGCCGGATCGACCACCTCAATTTCAACCGCCACGCCAACGGAGCCAAGCTCACGCTGCACTACGGCGATCTCGCCGATGGCGTGCAGATGGTGAAGCTGCTCTACGAGCTCCAGCCCGACGAAATCTACAATCTCGCCGCCCAGTCCCATGTGCGCGTTTCCTTCGACATCCCGGAGTACACCGGCGACATCGACGGGGTCGGCGCCGTGCGCATCCTCGAGGCCATCCGGGAAAGCGGGCTCGTCAAGAAGTGCCGGTTCTACCAGGCGTCGTCCTCCGAGATGTTCGGCAAGGTGCAACAGGTGCCGCAGACGGAGGCCACACCCTTCTGGCCGCGCTCACCCTACGGTTGCGCCAAGGTCTTCGCCTACTGGCTGACGGTCAACTACCGCGAGAGCTACAGCCTTCACGCCTCCAACGGCATCCTCTTCAACCACGAGAGCCCCCGCCGCGGCGAGACCTTCGTCACCCGCAAGATCACCCGCGCCGCCACCCGGATCAAGGCGGGGCTGCAGGAATCGCTTTACCTGGGCAACCTCGAAGCCCAGCGCGACTGGGGCTACGCGAAGGAATACGTGGAGATGATGTGGCTGATGCTGCAGCAGGACCGGCCCGACGACTATGTGGTCGCCACCAACGAGACCCACAGCGTGAAGGAATTCTGCCAGGAAG
>CAISJA010000048.1 GCA_903885525.1 uncultured Opitutaceae bacterium | reverse complement strand
CCGGTCCAGCGGACGGAAAACTGGTCGCTCGGCAGGGAGGCATCGGGCGAACCGCCCCACTCGAAGTTCACCGAGACGTCGGTGCGGGTAAGGGTAGGGCTGCCGGAGAGGGAATTGTTGCTGAAATAGGTGCCGGTCAGTCCGGTGCCGGAACCGCTGCCGCCACCGGAGCTGGAACCGCCGGAACTGCTGCCGCCGGAGCCGCTGGAGGGATACAGTTGGGAGGCGGGAATGATTTCCCTGACCTGGCTGGCGCTCTGCCACCGCAGAATTGCCACCGCCGAGAGGGAAGAAGTGGCCCTTTCGAAGTACTCCATCTTGATGTCGTAAGGCTGGCCGGCCACGAGGGTGATGGTGCCGGAGTCCTCCGTTTGGGGATGGTCATTCCAGTTGTCTACCAGGCGCTTCCCATTGACCCAAAGCCGCACGCCTCCGTCGCTGGTGGTGATGAAAGTGTAGGTCTCCGAGTAACGCGGCACGACCTGACCCACCCAGCTGACACTGAAGTTATTGGGCGGAGCCCAAGTGCTGCCTGGGGCAAAGTGATACTGCGACCAGTCGATATCGACGATGGGGTCGATACGCGATAAAGAGGGGGTGCCGCTCAGATTCAAAACACCGTTGTAGTAGTAGCTGCCGAGCAATCCTCCGGACTGGCTTGGATTTTGCGCCTGGTCGGGTTGAGCCGGGTAGAGCTGGGTAGAGGGAACAATCTCGAGCGGCTGGTCGGGCGGCTGCCAGGAGAGGGTTGCAGCGGCGGCTCCGATATCTTCAAAATACTCCATCCGGAGATCATAAACTTGGCCGGCGGTGAGGGCGATGGTGGCGGTGTAGGAGGTGGCCGACTGGTCGCCCCAGTGGTCGATGAGGAGTGCACCGTTGACCCAGAGCCGGACCCCGTCGTCGGTGGTGGTGGTGAAAGTGGTGGTGCCGGAATAGCGGGGCTGGACCTGACCGTTCCACCTGACGGAGAAGTGGTCGGCTGGCAGGGCGGGGTTGGGCGACCCGTTGCCCCAATTGAAGTTGATGGAGGAATCGACCGGAGTGAGGACGGGAGCGCCGGTCAGGTTTTGCGTGGCGTAGTAATTGCCGCGCAACCCCGTGCCAGTGCCAGGCGCGACGCCGGCCGGCGTGGGATACAGCTGGGGAGCGGGGATGATTTGCTTGGCCTGGCTGGGAGACTGCCAAGCGAGGGTCGCCACTGGATACCTGGTGGCGACGTTCTTACAATATTCCATGACGATGTCGTAAGTCTGGCCAGCCACGAGGGTGATGGTGGCGGAATCCTCCGTCGCGGTGTGATCATTCCAGTTGTCTACCAGGAGCGTGCCATTAACCCAGAGTCGTACGCTGCCATCGCTGTTGGTGAAGAAGGTGTAGGTCTCCGAGAAGCGGGGCTGGACCTGACCGGACCAGCGGGCGCAGAATATGACGTTGGGGGGGATGTTAATGCTCCCGCCGTGATAGCCGTGTGACCAGTCAATGTTTACTGTCGCATCGACTTTGGTGGTGGCGGCGGTGCCGGCGAAGGAGGTGCCGTTATAGTAGGCGCCGGTGAGCCCGGTGCCGCTGCCGGGGAGAGGACCGCTGCCGCCGTAGGAAACCGGATAGCCATGATACTGGACAAAATCGGGCCGGCCGTCGCCATCCAGGTCGATGAAGCCGGTGCCGCGTGGATAATCCAAGGAACTGGGGTTGCTGCCGGAGAGCACCCGGGCCAGAGCCACCGGTGGGTCCCAAGCCGTCTTGGTGGCTGATTTGTCGTCAAAGCCGGCGTTGACCGTCTCGTAGTCGAAGGTGAGCGGGGGGTAGGACTGGTTGTCAGAGCCGGTTTCGTGGAGGCCGGTGAGGATGGTGCGGCCGGTGTTGGGGCGTTCGAGGTAGTCGAGGGTGTAGGTGCGGGCGGGGCTCTCGCCGTAATAGCTGGTGAGGGTCTTGAGGCGCTGGTTGCGGGAGATTTTGGAGCCGGCGGCATAGCCGAAAAAGGTGTCGGCGCGGGCTTCGTAGGCGAGGCGGAGGGAGGCGTAGGGGGCGGTGTTGGCGGTGGTGTTGCCGGTGTAGTTGATGCGGGTGAGGCGCTGCTCGCCGTTGGCGGGGTCGGCGAAATAGACATAGTCCATGTAATTGCCGGCGGTGTCGGCGATGCGGTTGACGGCCCAGGTGGAGATTTCGGCGCGGGGGTGGCCGGCGGCGTCGTTGGCGGGGAGGGCGGAGTCGGTGGTGCGGCCGAGTTGGAGGATGAGGCCGGCCTTGGTTTCGACGGTGAAGTAGGCGGGGCCGCTGCCGGCCTGTCCGTGGGAGATGATCCGGGAGATGGAGTCGATTTCGGTGCGGTACTCGGCGCCGTCGGCACCGTAGGGCTTGCCATCGGTGCTGACCAGGATCAGGCGCTGGCCGTCGAGGTAAAAGCGGTCGGTGGCGGTGTAGCTGAGGCCGACGATCTGGCCATCCACGGCGAGCGTCTGCGGGCCGCGGGTGATGGCCGAGGCGCCGCTGAGCGACCAGCCGTAGCCGAGGGCGCCGGCGCCGGCCTGGCTGGAGTAGTTGAGGGAGAGTTTCGGCTCCATGCCGGAGCTGCCCGGGGTGGTCCAGAGGGCGACCGAGTAGGTGGCGGCGCCGTTTTTATCGACTTGGAGGGCGCCGACGGTGGCGCCGACGGCGTAGGCGGTGGTGCCGCTTTGGTTGGGCCAGCCCGGGGGGAGCACGGGGCCCAGCATGCCCTGGCCACCGATGGGGGCGCCGGGGGCTTTGCCCAGATTGTATTTGGCGATATTGGCGAGGCCGTTGCCGCTGGTGTCGGCGTTTAGACTGGTGAGGTTGTTGGCCTGCATCCAGGCGGTGAGCGTGCCGTTGGGGTCCCAGAAGGAGGGGTTGAAGGCGAAGAGGTTTTTGAGCTGGCCGAGGTTGGCGGCGGCGTAGTCGTTGGGCGGGGTGGCCGAGCCGGTCCAGGGATAGGTCTGGCCGTTGGGGAGGGTGTAGCCGGCGGTGGCGAGGCGGTCGTAGAAATATTTGGCCAGGGCCTTGGCCTGGCCGAGGTTGAGCGCGGCGTAGTCGTTGCGGGTGACGCCGGCGGGGGCGGGGCTCCGCCATGAGGCGACGAGGGCGGAGATGGGGCCGCCTGAACCGCCGGGGAACCGGGCGTCCATCTCGGCGGCGGCCTTGGCGGCGAGGTTTTTGGCCTGGCCGAGGTTGGCGGCGGCATAGTCGTTGGCCGGAAGCGGATTGCCGGAGGCGTCTTTCGCGATGACGCCCTGGGTGGTCCACCAAGCCGGGGGGGCGGCGAGAGCGGCGGGGAGCGCGAGGCTGAGGAGGAGGAGGGCGGCGTGGACGGGGCGCCGGGAAAGGGCCTTCATGGCGGAGAGCGGTTAAAGGCCGGGGTTACTGGGGCTGGGTGCCGGTGGTAAAGTCGCCCATGCTGATGTCACCTTGGGGGGCGAGCAGCACCGCGCCGGTAAAGGTGGCGGGAGCCTTGCCGGAGACCCTCAGAGTGCCGGCAACCTCCAGTTTGGCGACAGGCGCGGTGGTGCCGATGCCGACGTTGCCGGTGAAGTCGATGCGCATCCGCTCGGAGGACAGGGTGCCGAAAACAAGGGGTGCCCCGCCATTTGTCCAAATAAGCCCAGCCGAAGTGTTTTGAAAAAACAACTGCCCCAAACCCGCGCTGGAAACCCCGCTGGTTGTGCCGGTGGCAGAATTCCCATTCTGTTGTATAAAAGAGGCAGTAAAGGTCGGCGTAGAAAGGTAGTCATTTGCCGCAACGCCCATGCGGGTCGTATCGGTAGACGAAACACCTTGAACCGCTAATTTGGCGATAGAGCCGGGCGCGGTGGTGCCGATGCCGACGTTGCCGGTGGCGACGGTGAGGTTGCCGGTGACCGCAGTGGGGCCGGTGATGGTGGCACCGCCGCTCGCGGTGATCGAGCCGGCGGTGAGGGAGCCGGCGATGGTGGCGTTGGAGCCCACGGCCAGGGTGCCGGTGGTGGTCTGGCCGGTGACGGCGGCGTTGCCCGAGGTGGCGTAATTGGCGGCGGAGAAGGTGCCGCCGACGGTGAGGTTGCCCGCGATGCCGACACCGCCAGACACGTTCAGACCTCCACCCACACCCAAACCGCCAGCGGTGACGAGCGAGCCGGTGGTGGGCGAGGTGCTGGCGGTTGTCCCAGCAATAACGACGGACTTCGCCGCGTAGATGCCGCCCGCCGTGGTCAGGGAGCCAGCGCCTCCGGTCGTGGCGTCGGTGGTGGTACCGATTGAGAGGCCGGTGACGGAAAAATCAGCGACGTATGCATTGCTCGCAACACTGGTTTGGTCGCCAATTTTAACGTGACCACTCCCACCATTTGAAGTTAGCCATAGGCTGCCGTTCGGCTCGGATTGATTAATCTGCAGACGATTCGAGGAGTCCATGTAAATGAACCCGTTGGCCGTAGAGGTATTGTCGTAGAGATAGATAGCCGTGTTATTTGTAAGAAGGCGGAGGTTCCCCGTCGCACTCAGCGTCGTGAAGGCGCCGGTGTTGGGGGTGATGGAGCCGATGGGGGTGTTCTGCAGAGAGCCGGCGTAGATCGCGCCGCCCACACCGACGCCGCCTGAAACTTGCAACGCACCCGTGGTTGTCGAGGTCGAGGCGGTGGAGCCGGCGATGGTGGCGTTGGAGCCCACGGCCAGGGTGCCGGTGGTGGTCTGGCCGGTGACGGCGGCGTTGCCCGTGGTGGCGTAATTGGCGGCGGAGAAGGTGCCGCCGACCGTGAGGTTGCCGGAGATGTTGGCGTTCCCAGCGACGTCGAGTTTGGCGGCGGGGCTGCGGGTGCCGATGCCGACGTTGCCAGCCTCGGAAATGCGCAGAGCGAGCGAGGGAGTGAGGGTGGTGCCGACGGCGCCTTGCCCGACCATGAAGGAGAAGCCGCCGTTGTAACTTGTGCGAGGATTGCCTTGGAAGATGGTCTCGCCGTAGTTGTTGAAGGGGAAAGCACCGGAGCCGTCGCCCGGGTAGCGGGCGGAGGAGTAGATGAAGGGGTTGGCGTCACTCGGCACGGTGGTCACGAAGCCGTTGCGCCCCACAAATGACAATGAGCCCGAGCTGCCCTCGATGAGCACGGTGCCGTTGACATCGAGCATCGCGGTGGGCGCGGTGGTGCCGATGCCGACGTTGCCAGTGCCGCTGGGAGAGAGGGTGATGTTTTGGTTGGTGCCGGCGGCGGTGAGGGCGAGGGCTCCAGCCGTGCCGGTGATGCTGGCGCCGCCGCTCAGATCGTGTTCGCTGCCGATGATTTTGCCGGCGGCAAAGATGCCGCCTTTGGCCACGATGGTGCCGGCCCCCGCAGTGGTCGCCTCGACGGCACCGTTGAAGGTGACGGTCTGCGTGTACCCTTTGCTGATGACGATGGGATTGTAGCCGGCGGTGAGATCGCGAATGGTGAAGGTGCCGTCGGTGCCGGTGTAATTGACATAGGCCCCCCAGGATTGCGGGGTGCCGCCAAAGCCGGACGTCCAGACAACGGCGGGGTTGCCGCCGGCCTGGGTTGTGCGGACTTGCAGGTAGGGATTTCCCGCAGTGTTGCTGATGTTGATGTTTCCGCCGAAATAGGAATCGCCCCCGGCGTTGCCGCTGAGTCCGACGTTGGAACCGACGACGAGGGCACCGGTGGTGGCGGACGTGGCCGTGGTGGTGTTGTTCACCACCAGGCGGCTGTTGGTAGTGACCACCCCGGTGCCGCTGGGGGCCAGGGTGATGTTCTGGTTCGTGCCGCCGGCGTTGAGGGTGAGGCCGGTGGCTCCGCCGGTGAGAGCGCCGCCGGTGGAGGTGTAAGTCGGGGCGGAGAAGGTGCCGTTGACAGTGAGGGCGCCGCCGACGACGAGGGCACCGGTGCTGTCGCGGGTGAGGGTGGCGCCGCCGAGCGTCAGGACGTTGAGGACGGGATCGAGGCTGGCCCCGACGGTCACGCCGTCGGCCTGGTAGAGGGAGAGCTTGTGGGTGGCGTCGAGCCGGGCGGCGGCGGTGGTGCCATGCTGCCAGAGCCAGGAGCCCGGGGTGCGGTTGAGGAAAAAGGTGAAGGTGTCGGCGTCGCTGTTGGCGTAATGAAAATTGGCGCCCAGGCTCGCGCCCTGGGTGCCGAAGCCGAAGTCGTTGGCGTTGCTGTCGATCATCCCGATCACCGCGAGGGTGCCGGAGAAGCTGCCATTGCCCGTCACGGTGAGATTGCCGGAGGCGGTGCCGCCGGTGATCGTCACGCTGCCGGGGAGGGACTGGTCAGCCCAGGCGGACCCGGACAGGGTCAGAGCCAGCAGAGCAAGGAGCAGGGACGAACGGTGGGTCGTTTTCATAGGCCGAAGACGGTCGGGGGGATTGCACAATCCAACGCGGGAAAAGAATCCGGATGGCCGTGGCTGGGGAAAGGTCCCGCGACTCCCGGATTTTCGGGAAAAGTTCCAGCGGGGACTGCAGCCAACAATACATCCATTTGAGAAGGTACGGCGGTGAACCGGGGCCCGATTACGATTCAGCCGGACAGCATGGAGGGCTATCGGCGGCGCGTGACGGGGCAAGCACGAAGCCAAGAACCGGCGTCATAAAAAGCGCCGGTGTCAGTAGATGCAAAAGACTGGCGAGCCCGGAGCACCCCTGCGCTCGGGGCGGACCGCGAGCGCAGCTGACAGCGCCGCCCCCACCCCATCTGAAACGGGTCGGCGGCAGGGCCGGCGGCGATGGTGGTAGTGGGGCGATCGTGGGGGCCGAATAGCCCGCCGGCGCCCTGCCCGGCAGCGGGCACAAGCAGCGAGGCGGGCGGCATCCGCATTTTCGCTTTGCCCGCCGCGGGCTTTGGCGGAAGCGTGGAGGCATGTCCGACTACTCCGCCCCACTCTTTCTCACCGAACTGCTCCGGGCCAAGTCACCCTCCGGGGCGGAAGCCCAGGCGCAGGCGGTCTTTGACCGGTTTGTGAAGCCGCAGGCTGAAAGCTATGCCAACGATGCGCTCGGCTGCCGCCAGGCCACCCTCAACCGGGCCGGCTCCCCCACCCTGATGTTTGCCGGGCACATGGATGAGCTGGGGCTGATCATCACCTACGTGAACAAGGACGGCTACATCTACTTCGACACCATCGGCGGGCATGACCGCTCGATCATTTCCGGGCGCCGCGTGGTCATCCAGACAGCCGCCGGCCTGGTCAAGGGTGTCACCGGCAAGCGCGCGATCCACCTCATGGATGAAGCCGACCGGAAGAAGGTCCCGGAGATTCATGAAATCTGGATCGACATCGGGGCCAAGACGAAGGCGGAAGCCCTCAAACGGGTGGCCATCGGGGATGCCGCCACGTACGATCACGAATTCGAGCTGCTGAGCGGGAGCATCGGCACGGCGCGCGCTTTTGACAACAAGGTGGGGGCCTACATCGTGGGCGAGGCGCTCATCCGGCTGGCCCAGGGCAAGGCCAAGCTGCAGGCAAAGGTCGTCGCCGTCGCCACCACGCAGGAGGAGATCGGGGTGCGCGGGGCCACCACATCGGCCTTTGCGGTCGATCCGCACCTGGCGCTGGCGGTCGATGTCGGCCATGCCACCGACCATCCGGATTGCGACCACCGCAAGTTTGGCGAGACCAAGCTCGGCGGCGGCCCGATCATCTGCCGCGGCCCGAACATCAACCCGAAGGTGTATGACCGGCTGCTGGCCGTCGCCCGGAAGGCGAAGATCCCGTTCCAACTTGAGGCTGATCCCCGCCCCACCGGGACGGATGCGCGGGCCATCCAGATGGCGCGCGGGGGTGTCGCCTGCGGGCTGGTCTCCATCCCGCTCCGCTACATGCACACGCCGAGCGAGGTGGTCGATCTGGCGGATGTGGAAAACTGCGTGAAGCTGTTTGTGGAATTCGCCAAATCCATCGCGAAGGACGAATCGTTCAACTGGTAGGTTTTCGCGCGACGCGAAAACCTGGGCGGCCTGGCGGCCGGGCGGAGGAGAAGTCGGTCACCACGGAGGCAGACCGGGCCAGCCCCCGCGGGGGCGCGTGCCCTGGGAATATTACTTCGGCTGGCGGCGCCGGCGCTGGAAAGCCACCAGCAGGCCCAGCGCGCCGGCGCACAGGGCGTAGGTCGACGGCTCAGGAACAGCGGTTACCCCAGAGATGAACCCGGCGTAGGTGGACAGATCGACGGCGAAGGTGTCGTTGCCGAAGACGGCGGTGCCGGCGGGCTGATTGTTCGGGAGCTGGGCCGGATTAGTGAAAACGCCGATAGCATCGATGATCCCAGCCAGATACCATTGTCCGCTGGAAAAATAGAAGGTGGCCCCACCGGAGTCTCCTGGCTGCGCCATGGTGTCGCCCGGCGCGTTGTAGAATCCGGTCGCAAAGGCTTGGGTCGGGCCATAACCGAGATTGTAGTTGGCCGCGTCGATGACGACAGCGTTGCCCCAGCGCATACCACCGGAACTCTGGGTGGTGTAGCCGGCATAGTCGCCTGACCCGGTAGTGGTCGTCCAAGTGTTCGGGGTGACGCCCGTGTTGACATTCCAAGCGGTCGGCCCGGAGGAAGTCTCGCGCAAACCCGCGGCGACATAGGTGACCGTGGCACCGGTGGCGGGAGCGGCCCCCGTCTGCAGGGCGAGGGTCGGCAGTCCGGGATCGCTCGCGATGCGGAAGAGGGTCAAATCCGTGCCAGAGCCGTCGGAATTCTGCACGCCCACAGCCGACCCGGCCACCGCGCTGTAGGTGGTTCCGCCCAGGGTGAGATCGCCCAAGCCGACGTGTGAAGCGGTGAGCACCCAATAGTTGCCGCCGTAGTTGCCGAGATAGACCCCGCCGAGGCCGTGGATGGTGCCGACATTGGCGAAGCCGGGATCGCTGGAGAAACCCGTCCCGGTCGGGGCGGTAAAATTTTGCGTGCCGTTGCCTCCGGCGATGACCAAGGCACGGGCCCAGGGGGTGCAGAGGAGGACGAGACTGAACAGGGTGGCGAGGCGCATGGGGAAATCAGGCGGCGTCCTTGCTGGGGTTGCTGGCCCGGCTGGCGAGCTTGCGCAGCTGCGGCTTCTTCCGGCCTTCGACCACCGCCTGGTCGATGATGACCTCGGCGACATCGTCGCGGTGGGGCAGGTCGTACATGACCTCCAGCATCAGTTTTTCGAGGATGGCGCGCAGGGCGCGGGCGCCGGTCTTCAGCTCCAGCGCCTTGCCGGCGATGGCGTGGACGGCATCGCGCGTGAAACGCAGCTGCACGCCGTCCATCGCAAAGAGTTTTGAGTACTGCTTCACCATCGCATTTTTCGTGAGGAGCAGAACTTTTTCCAGGTCCTCGACCCGGAGGGCGTCGAGCACGGAGACGATCGGCAGGCGGCCGATGAACTCGGGGATCATGCCGAAACGGATCAAGTCCTCGGGAGCGACCGAGCGCATCATCTCGTCGGGGGAGAGCTCGTGGTCCTGGGAGTTGATGTGGAAGCCGAGGGAACGGTGTCCCAGCCGTTTCTTGATCACGGAGTCGAGGCCGACGAAGGCGCCGCCGCAGATGAAGAGGATGTTGGCGGTATTGACCTGGATGTACTCCTGGTTCGG
>CAISJA010000047.1 GCA_903885525.1 uncultured Opitutaceae bacterium | reverse complement strand
GTTTCACACCCAGCACGGAAAAATAATTGGTCGAGACAAAGTCGACCATGGCCCGGTGCGAGGCGGTGCCCTCCCCGAGGCCGACCATCGAGAGGCCGTGGGCGAGGATGCCGGTGAAGGCGGCGGACTGCTCGCGGAGCATCCGGTACTGCGGGTAGGAAAAGGCCCGATACTTGGATGGTTCCGTCTGGTTCTGGGTGTAGAGTTGGACGACCCGGTTTGCCTCGGGAAACGGCCGCGGGCTGAAGACGAACGCATGCACCACGCTGTAGATGCCGGTGTTCAACCCGATGCCGAGGGCGAGGACGGTTACAGCGGTCAGGGTGAAGCCGGGAGTCTTGGCGAGGAGGCGCAAGGCAAAACGAATATCCTGCAGGAATTGTGACATAGGTGAGCTGGGTGGAGGCTGAAGGTGCGGTGGGATGGCGGGGCAGCGGAGGCGCAGTGCGTCGGGCGGCTGGGGCCGGTTGGG
Source organism: uncultured Opitutaceae bacterium (assembly GCA_903885525.1). Classification (GTDB taxonomy): domain Bacteria; phylum Verrucomicrobiota; class Verrucomicrobiia; order Opitutales; family Opitutaceae; genus Didemnitutus. The sequence continues at coordinate 3,112 of CAISJA010000047.1, read as the reverse complement.
CAAGGGCGTCAGGCCCTGGTCCGGCACCGGCGGGTCCGGCCGGCCGCGGGCTAGCGGGTGGAAGCAGTCTCGACCTGTTCCTGGACGACGCGGCCGTCGAAGATATGGATGATGCGTTCGGCGTGGCGGGCGAAGCGCGCGTCGTGGGTGACCATGACGATGGTGGAGCCGGCGCGGTGCAGCGAGTGCAGCAGCTCCATCACGGCGTCGCCGTTTTTCGAGTCCAGGTTGCCGGTCGGTTCGTCGGCGAGGAGAACGGCCGGGGAACCGGCGAGGGCGCGGGCGACGGCCACGCGCTGCTGCTGGCCGCCGGAGAGCTGCGAGGGCAGATGCCGGGCGCGATGCCCCATGCCGACCTGTTCCAGCGCCGCAGTGGCGCGCTGTTTGCGCTCCGGGGCCGGCAGGCCGCGGTAGGTGAGGGGGAGCTCGACGTTTTCATAGACGGTGAGGTCGCCGATGAGGTTGAAGGATTGGAAAATGAAACCGATCTCGCGGTTGCGGAGGCGGGCGCGCTCGGGGGGCGTCAGGCTGTGCACCGGGCGGCCATGGAGGGAGTAGGTGCCCTCGGTGGGGGCATCGAGCAGCCCGAGGATTGAGAGCAGAGTTGACTTGCCGCAGCCCGACGGGCCGGCGATGGAGACGTATTCGCCCTGGCGGATGTCGAGGTGGATGCCGGAGAGGGCATGGGTTTCGACCTCGTCGGTGAGGAATACCTTGGTGACGCCTTCAAGTTGGATGAGCGAGGTGGGTGTGGTGGACATGAGGAGGGAGGTGGGCGATGAGGGTTGAAGCGGTGGCACAGTGGTCGGGAGAAAGGTTGCGGCGGGAGCGGCGCGTGGCCGGGTGGTGAGCGGGGAGGCGGAGGGGATCAATTCAGGCGGATGCGTTCGTGGGCATCCCACTGGGACATGTCGGACAGGATCACCCGGTCGCCGGGCTGGAGCCCGTGGAGAATCTCCACGGTGTTGACGGAGCTGCGGCCGAGCTGCACGGGGGTGCGCTGGGCCTCCTGGCCGGAGGCAGAGAGCCGGAACAGGCCGACGGTGCTGCGCTCCTGGCCTAAGGCGGGGCGGCCGACGTAGACGGCGTCGTCGAGGCGCTCGAGCTCAATCGTGCCGTCGACGGAGAGATCGGGACGCGCCCCCTTGGGCAGGGGGCCGGTGAGGGAGACATCCACGGTCACGGTCCCACTTTGCACCGCCGGATCGATGCGGGCGACCCGGCCGTCCACCACGCCGTTGCGGGTGTCGATCTGGGCGAGCTGGCCGAGGGTGATATCCTTGGCCTGAGTTTCAGCGATGCGGATCTCGGCCTTGAGGCGGGCCGGGTCGGCCACCCGGGCGAGGTTGGTGCCCGGCTGGACCTGGGCGCCGACTTCCACAGGCAGGGCGGAGAGGACGCCGTTCATGGTGGCGTGGACGGACAGGGCGTCCAGCTCGTCGTGACGCAGCCGGGCGAGGGAGCGGAGCCGCTCGACCTCGGCTTCCTGCACGGCGAGCTGGGGCTGGATGGAAGCCTGGGCGAAGGCGAAACGTTTCTGCTCGATCTTGTGGCGGGTGGCGGCCTCTTCGGCGGAGACTTGGGAGAGTTTCATCTGGAGGGGGGCGACCAGGCCGTCCTTGAACAACTCCTCGTTTACCTCGGCCTGCAGCCGGGCCTGTTCGAAGCTCGACTTGGCGTTGGCGGCGGCGGACTCGGCGGCCAGGAGCTGGCTTTCGAGCTGGACGCGGAGGTTGGTGAGCTGGGCTTCCGCGGCGTGCAATTGCGAGTCGGCATTGGCGGCCCCGGATTCGACATCCGGGTTGCTGAGAAGCAGAATGAGGCTGCCCGGCTCCACCAGGGCACCGGGGCGGAGGATGATCTTGTCGACGCGGCCCGAGGTGCGGGCGGCGAGCCAGCGGATTTCCTCCGGCACGAGTGTGCCCAAGCCGCGCACCTGCCGGACCATGGGGCCGCGCTTCACCGTGTCGATCCAGACGAGGCTGCGCTCGACGTTCGGCGCGGCTGGCTTCAGCCGGGCCAGCACGAGGCTGATGCTGGCGAGCGCCAAGCAAGCGAGCACGGCGGCAAGGATGCGGCGGCGGCGTTTTTTCTGGGCGACGTTGGGGCGGGGAATATCCATGCGGAAGTCTGAATCACCCTCCCCATCGCAATGCCTGTGCCAAGTCCGCAACAACTCCTAAGCGACTATCGACAAGCGAGAAGCCAAAAATGATACGCGGCTGGTTAGGAAGAAACAGGGCGAAGCTGGGAAGAAGGCGTCCCGAATCTGGGATCAAAGCGGCAGGCTCAGGCGAGCAACGCAGCCGGTGGCATCGGCACGATTTTCCAGGGTCAGCGTGCCGCCATGGTTTTCGGCGATCTGGCGGCACAAGACGAGGCCGATGCCGGAGCCGCCGGGCTTGGTGGTGAAGAAGGGGACGAAGAGGTTTTGCGGATTGGCGATGCCGGGACCGTCATCCTCGACCGTAATCTCCAGCCGGCCGTCGGTCTGGATCCAGCCGAGCCGGACTGGGCTCAGCTCGGGTTCAGGTCTGTCTTCGGGTCGGGCTTCCGCGGCGTTTTTCAGCAGGTTGATGATGACCTGTTCCAACTGGGCGGTGTCGGCGGGGACGGTCAGCTCTGCGCCGGGACGCACTTCGACCCTGGCCCGGTGTTCGAGCGCGGCCAGCCGGCGGAGCAGCGGCCCCACGGCGGTGGGCACCTTCGCGGGCGGGGGCAGGCGGGCGAGGCGGGCGTAGGCCTGCATGAACCGGTTCAGCCCTTCCGCCCGCGCCTCGATGATTTCGAGCCCGCCGCGCAGATCGTCCTCCCAGTCCGGCGCCCGTTGGGGGCGGCGCAGCAGGGTGCCGAGGGAGCCGGCGATCGACTTGATCGGGGCCAGAGAGTTGTTGAGTTCGTGGCCGATGACGCGGACCAGTCTCTGCCAGGCGCGCAACTCCTCCTCGCGCAAGGGCTGGCTGAGGTCGGCGATCATCACCAGGGAATGGGGGCGGCCACCCTCCCGGAACAGCGTGCGCCGCAGGCCCCAGCGGCCGGTGGCCCCCGGGAAATTGCGGGCCAGAATACGGGTGGAGTCGCCGGTCAGGCAGTCCGCCAGCTGGAGCGCCTG
>CAISJA010000046.1 GCA_903885525.1 uncultured Opitutaceae bacterium | reverse complement strand
TGCCCCGTTCCTTGACTTGGTCGGTTGTCCGACGCTCCCCGCGCCGCTCCCGCCTTCCTCTCTCCTCCCGCCCAAAGCCGCACCTGGGCTTACGCCGCGCGAGCCGGGACCGCATCGGAGGTTCCTCGCTCAAGCGAACGGGCTTGGGCGGGGCTCTCAATTCTCGGGCGTGTGCCGGCGGGTGATATACTCGCGGATCGTCTGGGCTTGTTCGTCGGCGTGCCGCTCTTGCTCGACTTCGGCGGCGGTGAGGATGCGATCTTGTTTCTGGAGCTGGCGGCGGATTTTGCCCAGGGCCAGGTACTCCAGCTGGCGGATGCGCTCGCGGGTGACTTTGAATTTACGGCCGACCTCCTCGAGCGTGAACTCATCCTTCCCGTTCAGACCGAAGCGCAGTTTGATGATCTCAGCCTCACGGGGTTCGAGGGAATCCACCATGGCGTGGAGGTTTTCCTTGAGGTTTTTTTCGCCGAGGCCGGTATCGGGGGCGATGGTGGTTTCGTCGCCGACGAGGTCGCCCAAGGTGGCGGAATCGCTGTCCTCGCCGACCGGGGCGTCAAGGGAGGCCGGGCGGACACTGACGGTCTTGAGCAGGGCGATCTTGTTGATCGGCATCTGCATCTCGTAGGCGATCTCCTCGTTGGAGGGCTCGCGGCCGAACTCGTCGGTGAGCCGGACAATGGTCTTGCGCATGCGGGAGATTTTATCGACGAGATGGACCGGGAGGCGGATCGTCTTGGACTGGTTGGCCAAGGCCCGTTTCATGGACTGCTTGATCCACCAGGCGGCGTAGGTGGAGAGTTTGCCGCCCTTGGCCGGATCGAAACGTTCGACCGCCTTGATCAGGCCGAGGTTGCCCTCGCTGATCAGGTCCATGAGGGGGAGCCCCATCATGTTGTAGTCGTAGGCGATTTTGACGACCAAGCGCAGGTTGGCCTTGATCATGTGATCGCGGGCCGCCCGGTCGCCCCGCTTGATGCGGGCGGCGAGTTTGATTTCCTCCTCAATCGTCAGGAGCGGAGTCTGGCGGATTTCGTTCAGGTAGAGCTGGAGATTCGAGCGTTCGTCGCGCCGGTCCACCGGTGAGGCTTTATCGAAGTCGGAAGCTGGCACCGCTCGGATCACGAGAGGCGCCAGGTCAGTTGCCCCAACCGGGGTCGCGGGCAGAGGGCTGAGGACACGGGCAGCGGGCAGCGACACCGTTGCCGCCGCAGCGGGCGTGGTTTTTTTGCGTTGAGGCATGGCGTGGAGGGCTGAGGTGGGCATGGAAGTGATGCCCGCCGCCTTGCATACGGGATGCCGGAGGCGGGGAATTTATTCCCAAGAGCCTGTAACGACTAGCAAACTGGGTGCCGGTGCCCCTCAGGCTCCGGTTTCGGCCATGTTTTCAGCCATGTCGGCGGCCTTGAGGATCGCGGAGGCTTTGTTCACAGATTCTTGATACTCAAGGCTTGGCACGGAATCAGCCACGATTCCTCCTCCGGCTTGCACATGAACCATTCCATCTTTAAGCAATGCGGTCCTGAGAGTTATGCAAGAATCTAGATTTCCGTCATAACTGAAATAGCCCAAGGCACCGGCGTAGCTGCCGCGCTGGAGTCCCTCCATTTGGGCGATCAGCTGCATGGCTCGGATTTTGGGGGCGCCGCTGACGGTGCCGGCGGGGAAGGTGGCCCGCATCAGGTCGAAAGCGGTGCGTTCTGGCGCAAGTTGTCCCTCCACCTGTGACACAATGTGCATGATATGGGAATACCGCTCCACGGTCATGAATTCCGGCACCTTGACGGTGCCATAGGTGCAGACGCGCCCGAGATCGTTGCGGGCGAGATCGACCAGCATGAGGTGTTCGGCCTTTTCCTTTTCATCCAGCAGGAGTTCCTTTTCCAAGGCGGCATCCTCTTCCGGCGTCTTGCCGCGGGGGCGTGAACCCGCGATCGGGCGGATCTCGGTTGTCCGGCCGGTCAACCGCACATGCACCTCGGGGGACGCCCCGACCAAGGTGAAGGTGCCAGTTTCGAGGATGAACATGTACGGGGACGGGTTCACCGTGCGGAGGGCGCGGTAGAGATCGAGCGGAGTGCGGTCGAAGGTGCGGCTGAAACGTTGCGAGAGCACGATCTGAAAGATATCGCCCGCCCGGATATACTCCTTCGCCTCGTCCACCATTTTTTCAAAGGTGGCGCGGGTGAAATTGCTGGGGGGCACGCTCACGGGGCCGGTGTCCGGGAGGGGCAAGGGCCGGAGCGGACTGGGTTGTTGCAGGGCGTCACGCAGGCGCCGTAATTCCGCTACGGCGCCGTCATAGGCGGCACCGGCATCGTCACCGATGTGGGCGTTGACCACGAGGCGGAGCAATTGCCGGGCGCGGTCGAAGACGACGACGGAGTCGCAGAGCATGAACCACAGCACGGGCAGTTCCAGGTCGTCGCGGGTGGCGAGCGGGACGGTGGGTTCGATCCCGTGGATGAATTCATAGCCGAGGTAGCCCACCGCTCCGCCGGTGAAGGGCGGCAGGCCGGGCACGGCGACGGGCCGGTACTGGCGCATTTCGCTTTCGAGGGCTTGCAGCGGGTCGCCCTCGCCCGGGCGGGTGCGGATGATTTTCCGCGGATTGCACCCGATGAAGCTGTAACGGGAGACATGCTCCCCGCCTTCGACGGATTCGAGCAGGAAGGCGGGCCCGGTGCCACGGAGTTTGGCGTAGGCCGAGACGGGGGTCTCCAAGTCGGCCAGCAATTCGGTGCAGACGGGCACCACATTGCCCTGGCGGGCCAATAGGAGGAAGGATTCGCGCGCGGGATGAACCAGCATGTTACTCGACCGTGACGGATTTTGCCAGGTTGCGGGGCTTGTCGACATCGCGGCCGAGTTCGGCGGCGATGTAGTAGCTCAACAATTGGACCGGGATGGTGGCAATGATGGGAAGGACGGCCTCGTGGCATTCCGGAATGCGCACCACCTCGTCGGCCAGTCCGGCGGGCAGGTCGCAGCCTTCCGCCGCGATGGCGATGACAGGTCCCTTGCGCGCCTTGATCTCCTGCATGCTGGAGACGACTTTGTGGAACATTTCGCCGGAGGGGACGAGGAAAACGGAAGGGCACTGTTCGCTGATCAGGGCGATCGGGCCGTGCTTCATCTCCGCCGCGGGATAGCCTTCGGCATGGATGTAGGAAATCTCCTTCAGCTTGAGGGCGCCCTCCAGCGCGATGGGGAAGAGGGAGAGCCGGCCCAGGAAGAGAAAATCGTGAAAATGGGCGTAGCGCCGGGCGACGGCCTTGAGCTGGGGCGCCAGCAGGAGGGTCTGGCGGACCAGGTTGGGCACGCCCTTGAGCGCCTGCACGTAGGCGCTGCCGTCGCTGAAACTCATATCCCGCATGCGGCCGATGTAGAGGGCCAGCATGGCTCCGAGCAGGAGCTGGGAGGTGAAGGCCTTGGTGGAGGCGACCCCAATTTCGGGGCCGACGTGCTGGTAGACACCGCCGTCCGCCTCGCGGGCGATGGTGGAGCCGACGACATTGCTGACCGCGAGGACCTTGTATCCCTTGCGCTTGGCCTCGCGCAGGGCGGCGAGGGTGTCGATGGTCTCGCCGGACTGGCTGATCGTGAAGAAGAGGGTGTTGCGGCCGAGCGGGGTGTTGCGGTAGCGGAATTCGGAGGCGTAATCGACATCGACCGGCACCCGGGCGAAACGTTCGATGAGGTATTCTGCCACGAGGCAGGAGTGCCAGGCGCTTCCGCAGGCCAGCAGGTGCACCCGGTCGATCTGCCGGAAATCGACCGCGGTGAGGTTGAGGCCGCCGAACTGCGCCGTGCTGCCGTCCTCGGCGAAGCGGCCGCGCATGGAATTCTCGAGCGCATCTGGCTGCTCGAAGATCTCCTTCTCCATGAAATGCGCGTAGCCGTTGAGTTCGGCGTCCTCGACGCGCCAGGTCACCGTGTCGAACACCGGGGAGACGTCCTCCGCCCCCAGGGTGGTGATGGCGAAATTGCCGGCGGTGAGATGGGCCATCTCGCCGTCCTTGAGATACACGACGTTCTGCGTGCGGCTGATGATGGCGGACACATCGCTGGCGAGCATGTATTCGCCATCGCCCACGCCGAGGATGAGCGGCGATCCCTTCCGGGCGGCGATGATCTCGGCCGGACAGTCGGTGCACATCACGGCGATGCCGTAGGTGCCGTCGACATGGCGGAGGGACTTGCGGACCGATTCCATGAAACGGCTGCCTTCGCTGGTGGCCGGCTCTTTCTGGTAATGGTAGGCGATCAGGTTGCAGAGCACCTCGGTGTCGGTTTCCGATTTGAAGGTGTAACCCTTGCCGACGAGGAATTTTTTGAGGCTGGCGTAATTTTCGATGACGCCGTTGTGGATCAGGGCCATCCTGCCATCGCTGCTGAGGTGGGGATGGGCGTTGGCGTCAGTCACGCCGCCGTGCGTGGCCCAGCGGGTGTGGCCGATGCCGGTAGTCCCGGGCAGCCGCTGGGCGGGGGTGGAAAGGATCAGGCCCTCGACCCGCCCGGCTTTCTTGGCCAATTCAAAGCGGCCGTCCACCAGGGTGGCCACCCCGGCGGAGTCATAGCCCCGATATTCGAGGCGTTTGAGGCCCTCGAGGATGACGGGGGCCGCCTTTTGTTTACCGATGTATCCGACAATGCCGCACATAAGTGGTGATTTAAGCTGGAGATTTGTGTCCCGGTCCTACAGATAGGCAAGGAATTAGCTTACCATTATGGCCGATCCAAAAAAAGTACTCGCAATCATCATGGGCGGCGGCCGGGGCACCCGGCTTTATCCCCTCACCAAAGAACGTTGCAAGCCCGCCGTGCCGCTGGCGGGTAAGTATCGCCTGGTCGATATTCCGATCAGCAACTGCATCAATTCCGGCTACAACCGCATCTTCCTGCTGACGCAGTTCCTCACCGCATCTCTGCACCGGCACCTGCAGAAGAGCTTTCACTTCGATCCCTTCAACGGCGGCTTCGTCGACATCCTTTCGGCCGAGCAGACCGAGAAGAGCAATGCCTGGTACGAAGGCACGGCCGATGCCGTCCGCCGCAATCTCGTGCACTTCAACAGCCATGCGCATGACCTGATCCTTATCCTTTCGGGGGACCAGCTCTACCGCATGGATTTTCGCAAGATCATCGAGCAGCACATCGAGACCAAGGCGGATGTGACTATCGCGGCGATCCCGTTTCCGGTTTCAAAGGTTGAGGGTCTCGGCCTGATGCGGGTGAATGACGATCTCACCATCTCGGAGTTCGTGGAAAAGCCCAAGGATCCGGCGATCATCAACGGCCTCACGCTCAGCCCGACGCTCGAACAGCAGCTGACCAACCAATCCGAGGAGAAACGCTGCCTGGCTTCCATGGGCATCTACGTTTTCAGCCGCGACGCGCTCCGGCGCGCGCTCGACAACACCGCGAAAGATTTCGGCAAGGAAGTCATCCCCGGCATGCTCGGGAAGGGCAGGCTGTGCGCCCATATTTTCGAAGGCTATTGGGAAGATATCGGAACGGTGAGCGCCTTTTTCGAGGCCAACCTCGCCCTCGCCCAGCCGCTGCCCCCCTTTAATTTCTTCGATCGCGGCGCGCCCATCTATACCCACGCTCGTTACCTGCCCGCCTCCAAGATCAACAAGTGCTCGATCAACCACGTCGTCATCGGCGACGGCTGCATCATCACCGACTCGAGCCTCCAGCATTGCGTCATCGGCATCCGCTCCATCCTCGGGGAGAATTCCCACTTGCAGGACGTCGTGATGATGGGTGCCGATTATTACCAGAAGGAGGCGGAGATGGCCGTGGACAAGGCGGCCGGCCGGCCGACGATCGGCATCGGGCGCAACTGCGATCTATCCCGGGCCATCATTGACAAAAACGCCCGCATCGGGGACGGGGTGAAGCTTTCCCCCGCCGGCAAACAGGACGGCGAGTATCCTCATGGCATCGTCATCCGCGATGGCATCCTCTGCGTCACGAAGGAGGCGGTCATTCCTTCGGGCTTCGAGCTCTGAGCTGTCCCACCAGCGGGGGGCGGGACGGTCTGGCCCCCGAGCCAGCTCCGGATCGGCGGGAGCGATTGTCCGTTTGATCTGGCGCAGCCGGCGGGGAAGCGAGCGGCCGCGAACCCGCTGCCCCCCTGACTACAGGCGATCTGGCACCCGAGCAGCCGGGCGAGGGTGCCCGGGCCAGCGGCTCCAGGCGATCAGGCCTAGGCCGGCGGCAACGAGGAAGAGGGAATAAAAGGTGCCCCGGCTAAGGCCGAGAATGAGATCAGCATCGGGTTCGCGGAATACCTCCCCGGCCGCGCGGGCGAGGGCGTAGGCGAGGAGAAACTCGCCGGCGAGCCGGCCGGGCCGGGTCTGGGCCACGTCAGTGCGCCAGAAACGCCATTGCACGAAGGCCAGCAGCAGAACGCCCTCCAGGCCGGCTTCGTAGAGCTGGGAAGGATGGCGGGGGAGAATGTGGTTGAGCGGGGTGTGGGGCTTTTCGCTCAGCGGGAAGATCACCGCCCATTTGACGAAGGCGACCTTGCCCCAGAGCTCGCCGTTGATGAAATTGGCGATGCGCCCGAACAGGAGGCCGGCCGGCGCAGTGCTCGCGACCAGATCGGCAAGATGCCGGAAGCCAACCCGGTGGGTGCGGGAGAACCACCACAGGGCGAGGGTCACACCGGCAAAGCCACCGTGGCTGGCCATCCCGCCCTCCCAGACCCGGAACAGCACCAGTGGCTGGGCGAGGAGCCAGTCCGGCTGGTAGAGCAGGAAGTAACCCAGCCGGCCGCCGCCCACCACGCCCACCACGATGGCAGTCATCAGATCGAAGACCTCGGCGGGTGCCAGCGGTGTGCGGCCGGCGCGATGATAGCGGACGAGCAGCCAGCCCGCGGCGACAAAGCCGGCCAGGTAGGCCAGTCCGTAGTAACGGATGCCGAGGTTCTCATTGAAGCGGATGAGAAAGGGGCTGAGATTGTGGACCCAGTAGGCAATAAAATTCACGGTAGGGACAGGTAGGTCGCCGGTCGGGAGCAGGGTGTGACCGGCGCTCAGCCGATAGAGTTGGCGGAGAACCCGGATGAAGGCGAGGCGGGAGTCATTTGCCCGGAGGCCGCGGGGCCGGCTGGACCGATGCCGTGGGCCGGGTTCACGGTTTCTGCCCGCTGCCGGCCGGGCGGCCTCTGGCCCGTTTCTGCGACTTCGCCCGGGCCAGCTCACGCATGTCAACGGCCAGATCGTCCTTCTCGAAAATTTCCCGGCCCAGGATGTGCTCCATGACATCCTCCATCGAGACAACGCCGGCGGTGGCTCCGAACTCGTCCACGACCACGGCGATCTGCTGCTGGGCCTTGAGGAACTGCTGCAGTCCTTGCGCCACCGTCACGGTCTCGGGGATGAACTGCACCTCCTGCATGAGTTTGTCCACCGTGTCGTTGTCCTGATCGTTCGCCTTGGCCTTGAGCAGATCGCGGCGGCGCACCAGGCCGACGATGTCGTCGAGGTTGCGGCCGTACACCGGAAGCCGGGCAAAGGGGATGTTGGGATGGTCGCGGAAGACCTCGCCGACCGTGGCCTGACGGGGCAGGGCGGTCACCACGATACGCGGGGTCATGATTTCCCCGATGCGCACGTTGTCGAGCGAGAGGGCGTTGGCGATGATGTTCGATTCGCTGCGGGAGAGGGTGCCCTCCTGGGCGCCGCGTTCGGCCAGGAGGATGATCTCCCGATCGGCCTGCGGGCGGTGGGCCTGCCGGGGGATGACGAGCT
>CAISJA010000045.1 GCA_903885525.1 uncultured Opitutaceae bacterium | reverse complement strand
TTGGTGGCTCCCCGGGGACTCGAACCCCGAACCTACTGATTAAGAGTCAGCTGCTCTACCATTGAGCTAGGAAGCCAAAAAGCAAGGGGGCCAAAACTTGGGAACACGCCTGCCATGTCAACCCCTTTTCCTCTTCCCGCCTTCCTTCATGAAATATTTTCTCCGCGGCGAATGGATTTTCTGCTTACATCGTTTTGCCGGGGCCGGGTTTCCCAGTGGTCAACCCCGGCGGGGCCGCTCTGCGGCGCCAGATACCACGAAATAAAACGTCCGCACTTTCCCCTTGCCAAGTCCGGGCGCGTACTCTGTTTTCTTGCGCTCTCCGTCATGCAAAAGACCAAAAAGTCCGTTGCCAAGCGCTTCAAGTTGTCCGCCACGGGCAAGTTGATCCGGCGTACGCCCGGCTTCCGTCACCTGCTGGCCGCGAAGAGCACGAAGTCCAAACGCCGTGCCTCCCGCGACAAGCTTGTGGCCGAAGGCCATGCCAAGCCGCTCAAACGCTGTCTGCCCTTTGGGCTCTAACCGACAGCCGAAGCGAAAACAAAAATCACGCCAGGCGGGTGAACGTCTAACGAACCGACCCGCCGGCGCCCAAACCCACCCATAACATGGCTCGTGTCACCAACTCCCCCGCGTCGCGCAAGCGGCGCAAGAAAGTCCTGAAGTACGCCAAAGGCTATTTCGGCTCCAAATCCAAGCTGTTCCGCTATGCCAAGGAAGCGGTCCAGCATGCCTGGCAGTACGCCTACGCCGACCGCCGCAAGAAGAAGGCCAACATGCGCGGTCTCTGGATCGTGCGCCTGAACGCGGCCTGCCGCGGGGCCGGCATCAGCTACAGCCGCTTCATCGAGGGCCTGAAAGCCGCCAACATCCAGCTCGACCGCCGCGCCCTCTCCGAGATCGCCATCGCCGACGCATTGGCTTTCCAGAGCCTCGTGGCCAGGGCCCAGGACGCGCTGAAGGCCAAGGCCGCCCAGGCCTGAGTCGCTCACGCGGGCCCCGGCCGGCTCGCCTTCCGGTTTCACCACCACTTCCCTGAAGGACGGGTCTCCCACGAGTCCCGTCCTTTTTTTGTTTTCAGACAGAAGGACGGCGGGCGCCGCAATTTCCGCGCACCCCGCCTCGGATGAAAAAGAAGTTTCGCCTCCCCCGCCAATCTCCCCTCCCCTCAGCCTGATCCGGTGCCTTCGGTCAATGCTGTCCCCATCACTCCATGCAAGACATCCTCTCCGCCCTGCTCGCCAAGGCCCCGGCTGAACTGGCCGTCCTCCGCCAGCGGGCCGAATTCGAAGCCGCCAAGGCCCGCTACGTCGGCCCGCACGGCGAGTTCACCGCCCTCCTGAAGCAACTGGGCACCGTGCCCAAGGAGCAGCGCCCGCTCATGGGCAAGCTCATCAACGAGGCCAAGGGCCGGCTGCAGGCCCAACTCGATGCCGCGTTGCAGCGTATCGCCGACGCCGAGATCGCCGCCCAGCTCGGGCCCGCGGTCGACCCCACCCTGCCCTCACCCGACGCCGGCCCGGGCACCCGCCACCCGCTCACCCTCGTGCGCGAGGAGATGTGCCGCATCCTGCGCAAAGCCGGCTTCAGCGTGGCCGACGGCCCGGAGGTCGAGACCGAGTATTTCTGCTTCGACGCCCTCAATACGCCTGCCGACCACCCGGCCCGCGACGCCCAGGACACCTTCTACTTCCCCGAGGCGGTCCGCTTCGGCAACGTGGCGCGCAAGGTTGACGGGGAGAAATACCTCCTCCGCACCCACACCTCATCCGTCCAGATCCGCACCCTGCTGCAGGGGCCGCCGCCCATCCGCATCGTCGCGCCCGGCCGCGTCTACCGCCGCGACACCTCCGACGCCACCCACAGCGCCAATTTCCATCAGCTCGAA
>CAISJA010000044.1 GCA_903885525.1 uncultured Opitutaceae bacterium | reverse complement strand
GCATTGGAAGAAATCCGCGTCGCGCTGGCTGCCGGGCGGGTGACCGTGACCGCCACCGACCGCTCCACGGGCAACACGCGCGACCAGGGCCGGCTCGAGTTCATCGACAACACCGTCGATCCCACGACGGGCATGATCACGCTCAAGGCCGTCTTTCCCAACGCCGATCAGGCGCTCTGGCCGGGCCGGTTCGTCTATGTGTCGACCCAGACCGGCGTCGATGCCGGTGCGCTCGTGGTGCCCTCGACCGCAGTGCAGACGAGCCAGAGCGGCTCCACCGTTTACGTCCTGCAGGCCGATCGCACGGTCGAACTGCGCCCGGTGAAAGTGGCGCGCACCGCCGGCGACAACACGCTGCTGGCCTCGGGCATCCGACCGGGTGAGACCGTCATCACCGACGGCCAGCTGCGGCTGCTGCCCGGCATGAAGGCCGAGCCCCGCCCGCTGGTAAGCGGACCCGTGCCCGCACCAGTCGTGGCGGAGAAGAAATCCTGAGCGAGGCGCCGCCATGAATCTGCCCGAACTCTGCATCCGCCGGCCGGTGATGACCACGCTGCTCACCGCGGCCCTGTGCCTCTTCGGCCTCATGGCCTACCGGCTCCTGCCGGTGAGCGACCTGCCCAACGTCGATTTCCCCACCATCGTCGTCAATGCCAACCTGCCCGGCGCCACCCCGGAGACCATGGCCAGCGCCGTGGCCACCGTGCTGGAACAGCAATTCTCCACCATCGCCGGCGTGGACTCGATGGTGTCCACCAGCGGCACCGGCAGCACCCAGATCACCCTGCAGTTTGCCCTCGAGCGCAACATCGACGCGGCGGCCCAGGACGTCCAGGCCGCCATCGCCGCGGTGCAGCGCCGTCTCCCCACGGACATGCCGGCTCCGCCCACCCTCCGCAAAACCAACCCCGCCGACCAGCCGGTGCTCTACCTCACGCTCCGCTCGCCCACGCAGCCGCTTTCGGTCGTCGACGAATACGCCGAGACCTTGCTCGCCCAGCGCTTTTCCACCGTGGATGGCGTGTCCCAGGTGCAGGTCTTCGGAGCGCAGAAATACGCCCTGCGGGCGCAGGTCGATCCGCGCCTGCTCGCCAGCCGCGGCATCACCCTCGACGAGGTGCGCGCCGCCCTGGCGGCCCACAACGTCAACCAGCCGACGGGGATTCTCGACGGCTACCGCCAGTCCGTGCAGATCATCGCCAGCGGCCAGCTCGCCAACGCCGCGGAGTTCACCAGCCTCGTGGTAGCCTACCGCAACGGTGCCCCCGTGCGCCTCGGCGAACTCGCCCACGTTATCGACAGCGTGCAGGACACCCGCGTGGCCAGCTGGTTTGCCGACCGCACGGAAGGCAAGCTGGTCCCGGTCCGCTCCATCGTGCTGGCCATCCAAAAGCAGCCCGGCACCAACACCGTCGAGGTGGTCCGCCGCATCCGCGCCCTCATGCCCGTCCTGGTCCGGCAGCTCCCCGAGTCCATCAAGCTCGGCGTGCTGCGCGACACCTCGGAGGCGGTGCGGGAATCGGTCGACGACGTGCAGTTCACCCTGATCCTGTCGATCTTCCTCGTGGTGCTCGTCATCTTCCTGTTCCTGCGTTCCGTCTGGGCCACCGTCATCCCCAGCATCGCGATCCCGATGGCGCTCTTCGGCACCTTCGTGGTGATGTATTTCTTCGGGTACACCCTGGACAACCTGTCGCTGCTCGCCCTCACGCTTTCGGTCGGCTTCGTGGTGGACGATGCCATCGTCATGCTCGAGAACATCGTGCGCTACACGGAGCAGGGGCTGACCGTGCGCGAGGCCGCCTTCCACGGCTCGCGGGAGATCGGGTTCACCATCCTGTCGATGACGCTCTCGCTTGTGGCGGTGTTCATCCCGCTCATGTTCATGGGCGGCGTACTCGGGCGCCTGCTGCACGAATTTGCTGTCACGATCACGGCGGCGATTTTGGTCTCCGGCCTCGTGTCGCTCACGCTGACCCCGATGTTGTGCAGCCGCTTCCTGCACGCCCACGACCCCGCCGCCCATTCCGGCTCCGCGCACGGCCGCCTCTATGAGTGGAGCGAGCGGGTGTTCCAGGGCATGCTCGGATTCTATGCGCGCACTCTGGCGCTGTCCTTGCGGTACCGGGTCACCGTGCTGATCGTCGCCCTCGCCATGGCGGTGCTTTCCCTCACCTTGGTCGACCGGCTGCCCCGCGGCTTTATCCCGAACGACGACACCGGCATCCTGCTCGTATTCACCGAGGCCGCCCAGGACATATCCTTCGAGGAAATGGTGCGCCACCAGAAGGCGGCCGCCGCGATCGTGGCCGAGCAGCCCTATGTGGATGCGATGATGTCTTCGCTCGGCGGCGGCGGCTCCGTACCGGGCGTAATCAACCAGGGGCGCGTCTTCCTGCGCCTGAAGCCGCGGGCCGAGCGGCCTGACATCGACTTCATCATCTCGGATTTGCGGCGGCAGCTGGCGGTCATTCCCGGCCTCAAGGCCTATCCGCAGATCCCCCCCAGCATCCGCATCGGCGGCCAGCTGACCAAGGCGCTTTACCAGTTCACCATGTCCGGCAGCGACCTGCGCGAGCTCTACGCCGCCGCCACCGCGATGGAGAAAAGCTTCCGCAGCCTGCCCATGCTGGTCGACGTGAACACGGACCTGCAGATCACCAGCCCCCAGCTGCGGGTCGACATCCGCCGCGACCGCGCCGATGCCCTCGGCGTCACCCCCCAGCAAATCGAGGAATCCCTCTACAGCGCCTTCGGCACCCGGCAGGTGTCCACGATCTACACCCCCACGAACCAGTACTATGTGATCCTGGAGGTGGCGCCGGAATTTCAGCGCACCCCCACGGCGCTCAATTCCATCTACCTGCGTTCGCGCGGCGGCAAGCTGGTCTCGCTCGACACCGTGGCGACGCTCGTGCCCAGTGTCGGCCCGCTGCTGGTCAATCACCTCGGGCAGGTGCCGGCGGTCACGCTTTCCTTCAATCTGCGGCAGGGCTCCTCTCTCGGCGAGGCGACGGCGGCCATCGGGCAGCTCGCCCGGCGCGAGCTGCCCGCCACCATCACGTCCAGCTTTGTCGGCTCCGCCCAGGCGTATGCCGCCTCCCAGCAAGGGCTGTTGCTGCTGCTGATCACGGCGGTGCTCGTGATCTACATTGTGCTGGGCATCCTCTACGAG
>CAISJA010000043.1 GCA_903885525.1 uncultured Opitutaceae bacterium | reverse complement strand
GGGATCTTCATCCGCTCGCTGCCCCTCGCCGTCGAGTTCACCGTGCTCGCCTCCTTGCTCGTCGCCCTCACCATCATCCCCTTTCTCGCCAGCCGCGTGTTGACGGGGCACGAGGAGGCGGAAGGCAATCTCCTCCTCCGCGGGCTGCAACGCGCGATCCACATCACCTACCGGCCGCTGCTGCATTGGGCGATGGCCCACCGCCTCAAGACGCTGCTCGGCGCAGCCGCGCTCTTCGCGGCCGCGCTCGCCCTGATTCCGACCATCGGTTTCAGCCTGTTCCCCAAGGCCGGCATCCCGCAATTCCTCATCCGCCTGAAGGCGCCCGAAGGCGCCGGCCTCGCGGAAACCGACCGCATCGCCCGGCAGGTGGAAGACGTGCTCCGCACCAGCCCCGAGATCGACTGGTGGTTCACCAACGTCGGCCACGGCAATCCCTTCATTTATTACAACACCCTCCCGGAGGAGCAGAAACCGAACGTCGGCGAGATTTTCGCCCAAGTGAAGCCCGCGCTGGCCAGCGATGTCCGCACCCCGGCCATCCTCGCCCACCTGCGCGAGCGGCTCGCCCCCATCGCCGGCGCCCAGATCCTCGTGCGCGAGTTTGAAAACGGACCGCCGGTCGAGGCCCCGATCGCCGTGCGAGTCTACGGCGACGACCTGGAGACGCTGTCCCGTCTCTCGGCGCAGGTCGAGGCCCTGCTCCGCGCCACGCCCGGCACGACCAACGTGAACAACCCCGTCAGCACCAAGCGCACCGACCTCAAGGTCCGTATCGACCGCCCGATGGCCGCCCAGCTCGGCATCCCCAACCTGGAGATCGACCGCGCCGTGCGCCTCGCCCTCGCCGGCCTCAACGTCGCCCAGTACCGCGACCCGGGCGGCGACGAGTTCAACATCCAGCTCGCCCTGCCCCGCGGCGACCATGCCGACCTCAGCCAATGGCGGAAAATTTCCGTCCAGACCGCCGGCGGCGGCTTCGTGCCGCTCGCTCAGGTGGCGCGGCTGGAGCTCGATTCCGCGCCCGCCGTCATCCTCCGCCGCTCGCGTGAACGCTGCATCACTCTCACCGCCTACGTCCGTGAGGGGGTCAATGTCCACCAGACCACGCAGCTCGTGGCCGCGTCCCTCGGCCGGATGCCGTGGCCCGCCGGCTACCGCCACGAGTTCGGCGGCGAGGTGGAGAGCCGGCAGGAAAGCTTCGGTGGTCTGGGCACCGCCATCACGATCGCCACCTTCGGCATCCTTGCGATCCTGATCCTTGAGTTCGGCAGCTTCCGCGGCACCCTGATCGTGGCCTCCGTCATCCCCCTCGGCGTGATCGGCGGCCTCGTGGCGCTGTGGCTCACGGGCAACACCCTCTCTTTCACGGCGGTCGTCGGCTTCGTGGCCCTCAACGGCATTGAAATCAAGAATTCGATCCTGCTCGTCGACTTCACCAACCAGCTCCGCACCCGCGGCGTGCCGCTGCGCGAGGCCATCGAGCAGGCCGGCGAGGTGCGTTTTCTCCCCGTCGTGCTCACCACCCTCACCGCCCTCGGCGCCCTGCTGCCCCTGGCCGTGCAGGGGGCCGGGCTCTACTCGCCCCTCGCCATCGTCATCATCGGCGGCCTGCTCAGCTCACTGCTCCTCTCCCGCCTCATCACCCCGGTCATGTACAGCCTGATCCCCCCGCCGGGCCCCGCCGCCGCCGCCACGCCGCCCACCGCCCCGGCCCGGCCCGCGCCGTGATCGGTTTTCCCCGCCGGCCCCGGCTCTCCTCCGTGCTCCCTCGGCTCCTCCCGACCCGGCCGCAGGCCTGACGTTGCTGCTGCTGCCGCCGCCGGGCGAATCCCCTCTTGTCATCCCCGCCGAAGCGGGAATCCATGGGGCCTGCGGCACCATGCAATTCTCCATCGCCCAACGGACCGTCTCCCTCAGCGTGGGAGAGTTCGCCGGCTTCGCTCCCGGCCCGCGCGAATCGGCGGGCGGGACGCCGGGACTTTGGCGCGCCCAGCTCGGCCAGCACTGGCACCACGAGCTCCGCACCCGCACTCAGGCGGCGGACGCCTCCGCCCGCTTCGAGATCCCCCTCGCCGGACCGTTGGTCTACCGCGGCTGGACGATCACCCTGGCCGGGCGCATCGACCAGATCACCGGCCGCACCCTGCGGGAAATCAAGACCCTTACCCGCCCCCTGCCGTTGGACGAGACGATCCTGCGGGCTGATTACCCGGCCTACTTCCTCCAGCTCGCCACGTATCTCGTCCTGCTCCGCCAGCTGCCGGCTCTGCTGCCCCCCGCTGATCCCTCCGCCTTGGCATCGTCCGCCCGTGCGGCATCGGTCGCTGTCCCTGCTCCCCCTCCCGGCGCTGCCACCCAAGGTTCCCGCTCGGGGCTCCCCCCCACCGGCTCACCGTCCCCGGCGAGCCTCCTCCACGGTGAACTCATCTTCGTGGAAACCGGCACCGGACTGGCGCAGAGTATTGC
>CAISJA010000042.1 GCA_903885525.1 uncultured Opitutaceae bacterium | reverse complement strand
CGTTGCATGAGCTGATCGAGGACACCCTGCACCTGCTCCGCGCCAAGTTCGCCCAGTCCGGCACTCAGCTCCGCTACCACCCCGCGGAGCGGCCCGTCGCCGTCGAGGCCCACAAGGGGCAGCTCCAGCAGGTTTTCCTTAACCTGATCCTCAATTCCCTCCAGGCCATGCCGGCGGGGGGCACCCTGACCCTGATCTGCGCCGTGGTCGAAAGCCGCGTGCAGATCGACCTCGCGGACACCGGCAACGGCATTCCCGTGGAGCTGCAGGCGCGCATCTTCGAGTCATTCCTCTCCGGCCGGGCCGACGGCACCGGGCTCGGCCTGACCATCGCCCGGCGCATCGTCAGCGACCACCATGGCGAACTCGCGCTCGTCCGCACCGGCCCTGCGGGCACCACCATGAGGATCTCGCTGCCCGTGCTGGGGGCGTGAGCGGATCACCGCTGCGGGCAGGCGAAGCGCCGGACCGGTCCGGACCGGTCCGCCTCCATCCCTGCTCCTGCGACTCGACTGAGCTGCTGGGCTCCAAGCCGACGCCAGCGGGCCGGGCCGCGGGCCGGAATTTCTGCTAAAGTCGGGCCGTTTTTGCGACGAAGAGCGAAAAGTCGTCGCCATACAGAAATCCTGTATACGCCCGATTCGGGCCGGCCTTGGGCCGGCAGGAATCGGGTGCGATGTCATGGGGCACCACGGGGCGCTCCAACTTTGCCATATTCTCCGCCGCTCATGCTCATCCTCGTCCCGCCCGTCCGCCAAGTCAATTCAGCCCTCCCCTCGCGCCGTGCGCACGGCCGAGGCGATTTCTTGTGCCGGCACCCGTGATGACCCGGCTGATTTCGCGATGAAGATCAATCTCACCGGCCTGAAGGCCCGCATGTTCCTCGGCATCGGCAGCGCCGTCCTCTTGGGCCTGGCGGCGATCATCGCGGTCAACTCCTACCTGGCGCGGGTGGAGCTCCGCAAGGGCGGCCTCGCCCGCGCCGAGTCGGTCGCCCAGCATGAGGGGGCGGGACTTGCCGCCACCCTGGCCCAGCCGCTTCATGCCGGCCGCAGCCTGAGCGCCGTCTTTGCCGGCATCAAGATCGGCGACCTGGCCATCGACCGCGAATCAGCCTCCTTCATCCTCCGGTCCGTCCTGGAAAACACCTCCAGCTTCAGCGCCGTCTGGAGTTTCTGGGAGCCGGATGCCTTCGACAACCGCGATGGCTCCTTCAAAGGCAAGAATGGCAGCGATGGTGCGGGCCGCTTCGCCCCCCACTGGTACCGCAACCCCCAGGGTGGCATCGACTACAAATATTACGAGGATGCCGCCGACGCCTCGGGCCAGGGTGCCTACCAGCAGGTGCGCGCAGCGGAGCACGAGATTCTCCTGGAACCGCATTTTGTCGGCCCCGCCGGCAAGCAAAAGGCCATGGCAACGCTGGTCTTCCCCATCAAGGTGGAAGAAAATATTGTCGGCGCGGTCGGGATCGAGATTGATCTCTCCACCATCACCCGGAACCAGTCGGCCCCAAAGGCGGCAGACAACGGCTTCACCGCCATCGTCACCCCGGCGGGCACCTATGTGGCGCACCCGGACGCGAGCCGGATCGGATCGGCCGGCACCTCCGTTGATCCGTGGCTGGCCGCCTACCTGCCTGCCATCCGCCAGGGCGAGGGATTCGTCCAGCTGGCCTACTCCGCCACCCAGAAAAAGAACGTCTTTCATGTCGGTCTCCCCGTCGCCCTGGGGCTGACCGGCCACCCCTGGAGCATCGTCGCCTCCGTGCCGGAAGACAGCGTGGCGGACTCGCTGCAACAGACCGCGCTCGCGACTGGCACCGCCGCCCTGTGCCTCATTTTGGGTGTGGTGCTTTTCATCGCGGGCCGCCTGACCACGCCGGTCCTGCGGATTGCCGGCCAGCTGCACGATGGGGCCGACCACATCGCCGGTGCCTCCACCGAGATTTCCTCATCCGGGCAGCAGCTCGCCACCGGCTCCAGCCAGCAGGCGTCTTCGCTGGAAGAAACCAGCGCCGCGATGGAGGAGCTTTCCGGCACCACCCGGCTCAACGGCGAGCGCGCGAAGGAAGTCCAGACCCTGGCCGAGAAGACCAAGCTGGATTCTGAACATGGGGCGAACCAGATGAACGGCATGCTCGAAGCGATGCAGGCCATCCAGTTCTCCAGCGACAGCGTGGCCAAGATCATCCGCACCATCGACGAGATCGCCTTCCAGACCAACATCCTGGCCCTCAATGCGGCCGTCGAGGCCGCTCGCGCCGGCGAAGCGGGGGCGGGCTTCGCGGTGGTGGCCGAGGAGGTCCGCGCCCTCGCCCGGCGCAGCGCCGAGGCCGCGAGGGAGACTTCGACCCAGATTGCCGGCGCCGCCGAGCGGACCGCCCGCGGCGGGGAAATCTGCAAGGAAGTCGCCGGCACCTTCACCGGCATCGTCGAGAAAATCCGCCAGCTCGACAGCTTGGTCGGGCAGATTGCCGCCGCCAGCGGCGAACAGGAACAGGGGATCGGCCAAATCAGTCAGGCGGTGGCCAGCATGGACCAGACGACCCAGAGCAATGCGGCCCAGGCGGAGGAGAATGCCGCCGCCGCCGAGGAGCTTTCGGCCCGCGCCCAGGAGATCCTCGGGGTCGCGCGGGAACTGGACCGGCTGGTGAAAGGCCGTGCAGACGCCGCCGAGGACCCAGCCCCAAGCCCGCTCCCCCCGCTTTCACTCCCCACCCAAGGCCAACCAGCCCGGCCCACCGCCCAGGGAACATCCGTCCGATCCTCTCCGGCCCGCCGCAGTCATTTCAAATCCTAAACAAAGCTACCACTATGAAGACC
The DNA here is from genome assembly GCA_903885525.1 of uncultured Opitutaceae bacterium. Lineage (GTDB taxonomy): Bacteria > Verrucomicrobiota > Verrucomicrobiia > Opitutales > Opitutaceae > Didemnitutus. The sequence goes on along the minus strand of CAISJA010000042.1, from coordinate 1,563 downwards.
AAGCCTATTCTGTTCCTCAGCCTCGCGCTGACTGCCGCGGGCCTGGCCCGCGCCGACCAAGTTGACGCCGCGACCCAGGCGCGCCTCGAACGCCTCAAGGACAGCGGCAGTCCCGTGACCGAGGACGCCGCCAAGGTCGCCCCACCCCAGCAGCCGGACCTGGATGCCGAGACCAAGGCCCGGATCGAGGCTTTCGAGAAGGCCGGCCCTTCCCAGATCGATGTCTCCAACTATCCGGCCCCCATCAAGGCCGACTACGAGCTGTTCCGGGAAAAATGCACGCTCTGCCACAAACTCAGCCGCCCCATCTACTCCACCTACGCGACGCCGGAGGAATGGTCCCACTACGTCAAACGGATGATGTTCCGACCGGGTTCCAACATCGGGACCGGTGCCTCGAAAAAGATCTATACCTTCCTCGTCTATGACTCCTCCATCCGCAAAAAGGCTCTTCTGGAGCAGAAGCTCGCCCAGTTGACGCCCGAAGCCCGGGCGGTGCAAGTGGCCAAAATCAAGGAGATCGTGCAGCAGGCCGAAGGCAAATAAAGAGCCTGCCTCGCCACCGTCCTCAGCCCCGACTTCCAATCCTCCGATGAAATCCCGCTTCTACTTCCCGGGCTGGCCCGCCGCCGCCCTCACCCTGGCCGCACCCCTGACGGTGCAGGCGCTTCCGGCCTTCGTCCGGCAGGTGGACCAGCCCTGCATCACCTGCCATGTCGAATTCCCCATCCTGAACCCGTTCGGGCGGAACTTTAAGCTCTCCGGCTACACCGCCCAGGCCGATACCGCCGACAGCATCCCGCTGGCCTTCCTGCTGCAACCCTCCTTCACGCATACCGCAACCGCCCAGGCCGGAGGGGCCGCACCGGGTTTCGCCTCAAACAACAACTTCGCGCTGACCCAGGCGAGCGTGTTCTACGCCGGCCGCCTGGTCGGTCCGTTCGGGCCGAAGGACCCCGACGCCACGCTCAACCACATCGGGGTCTTTCTGCAGGCCACCTACGACGGGGTGGGGCACGTCTGGCAGATGGACGACGCCGAGGTGCGCTATGCCAAGTCCATCACCCTCGCCGACCAGGATGGCTATTGGGGCATGTACGCCAACAACAACCCCACCATGCAGGATGTCTGGAACACGACGCCGGCCTGGAGCTTCCCCTTCAGCGGCTCCAGTCTCGCTCCCGGCCCGGCGGCCGGCCTGCAGCTCGATGGCAGCCTGGCGGCCATGGTTTATGGCTGCGGCACCTACCTCTGGTGGAACGACCTGATTTATGCCGAGGTCGGCGCCTACCACGACCAAGGCGCCCGGTTCCAGTCCCGTGTCGGCAACGACGCCGCTGGCTCCAGCCCCATCGTCGGCTGGGCCCCCTACTGGCGCCTCGCCGTCGAAAAACATGTGGGGGAGGCCCACTGGGAATTTGGTCTCTTCGGCCTGTCCTCCCACAACCATCCGGGCGGCGACGCCAGCGCCGGCACCGACCGGCTCCTTGATGTCGGGCTCGATTCGCAATACCAGATCAATCTCGGGAAGCACGATTTCACCGCCATGCTCACCTGGGAGAT
>CAISJA010000041.1 GCA_903885525.1 uncultured Opitutaceae bacterium | reverse complement strand
GGCCTGCGGAGCCTTCCAGCCTTTTTTGATGGTCCAGCAACGCACTTCCTTTTCGCCGGCGGTGAAGTAGGTCATCAGCCCGAGCAGCGAGTACGTTCCCTTGATCAGGGCGGAGACGCCGGAATCGTCGACGCCGAGATCCTTGAGGAAGGCCCGGGCTTCGTCGGGGGGAAGGTCGATGAGCTCGGACTCGATCTTGGCGCTGATCGGCACGTAGGCGGCGTCGTGGTGGGTGCGGACGTAGTGGGCGACCTGTTGGACGAATTTATTCTGCTCGGCGGTGGCGAGGTCGGACTCGGCGACGTTGCAGGCGAAGAGGACGGGCTTGGCGGTGAGGAGCTGGAAGAGTTTCATCAGCGCCTTTTCCTCGGGGGTGGCGTCGAGGGTGTTGGCGGTCTTGCCGGAGTTCAGGTGGGGCGTGAGTTTTTCGAGCAGCGCCATCTCGAGCAGGGCCTCCTTGTCGCCGGACTTGGCCTTTTTCTGCGTCTTCTCGATGCGCTTGGCGACGGCCTCCATGTCGGCCAGCACGAGTTCGGTGGTGATCACCTCGATGTCGCGGGTCGGATCGACCGTGCCCATGGTGTGCATGACGTCGCCGTCCTCGAAGCAGCGGACGACCTGGACGATGGCGTCGACCTCGCGGATGTTGGCGAGGAACTGGTTGCCGAGGCCTTCGCCCTTGCTGGCACCGGCGACGAGGCCGGCGATGTCGACGAACTCGATGGCGGCGGGCACCACGACGTTGGTCTTGGCGATGGCCTTGAGGACGTAGGCGCGTTCGTCCGGGACGATCACGACACCTACATTGGGGTCGATCGTGCAGAACGGGTAGTTGGCTGCTTCCGCCTTGCGGGAGCGGGTCAGGGCATTGAAAAGGGTGGACTTGCCCACGTTAGGCAGACCGACGATGCCGGCTTTAAGCATAAGAGGGCAACGTCACCGGGGCCGCTCGTGCGGTCAATGGAAAATAACGCGCGGGCAAGTTTCCCGCCGAGTCATCCGGATTTACCATTCCTCTTCGCCAATCGAAAGAATTATCCGATGTCGTGTGACTTCGATGCATCCCAGGGCCCTCTGGGTCAGGCATTGCGGGTTTCTCTTTGCTAAAGCCTCGGCAGGGTGTTCCAATGCGTACAATGTAACGAGCCTCGGATTGCGTGATTGCTTCGCCCGGAATGATGAGCAAGAAAACGGGATAAGGTCTGCACTGCGAACAACTACTGCCCGTTTCTTGAATTTCTTCTCTTCTTTCGCAATAAGCATCTTCGATTTTTGCGACGATTGTATCTACTGACCCTTGGAGCGGGCGGAAGCCATAGATCTAGATATATTCTTGGTCATCTCGAGCAAAGCGAGCGGTGTAGAGCAACATTGCCATTTTGATGATGAGATTTACGGGAAAGAAGAGACTCCCGCTAAACGCCACGGTCTCAAGTGCCAAGAACAAGAGGTTGTATGCAACAGTTGAGGTTCTCGCGCATCCCTGTTTTTTTACCACTTGCCGGAGGCGAGCGATGGATTATACCTACTCGCATGCTCGATTGGAATGATTGCCCGGTGTTGGACGTTCGCCAAAAAAGGTGAGCGGGGCTTGGGTTTTCCGAGGTACACGGGTGCCGGTGCAGGCTCTCTTCGAGAACATTGAGGCGGGGGCAACCGTAGATCAGTTCCTTGTTTGGTTTGAAGGCGTGTCGCGCGAGCAGGTGGAAGCGGTGTTGGAACGCGCGTCCGACAGTCTGACAGCGTCGAAATAGCAGGGAAGGCGTGAAAATCCTCTTTGATCAAGGTGTGCCGGTTCCTCTGCGGCCGTTGCTGCCGGGTCTGGAAATTGTGACAGCTTTCCAAATGGGGTGGAGTGTGCTAACGAATGGTAATTTACTGGCGGCGGCTGAACGGGCGTGCTTCACGATTTCGTCACGACCGATAATAATCTCGCTTACCAGCGGAATCTTACAGGTCGGGCGATCGCTATCATCGTGCTGCCGACCACGCGTTGGCCGGAGATCAGGGTGCGCGCCACAGAGATCGGGGCGGCTATCGCGGCAGCAACACCAGGGTCTTTTTGTGAGTTGAAATGGTGAGCTTGAATCGTCTTCGGTGGGTGCATTCCGGAGCTTGGACTCACTGCATGGAATCCAGTGGTTCCGCCCCACTGGTTCCAGCTTTCCTAAGTTCCACATGGGCCTTTCCCGTCTCCCCCTACTAATCGGGTCTTGCCGTGAAACACTGGGGGCTTGACAAGGCGAAAAGGCTCTTGTCCACTCTTCGGCTTTTCCCAATCGTAATCCGCTGTCTGCGCAGCACCCACTACATCACCCAAAATGGCACTCAAAATCCGTCTTTCCCGCTTCGGCACCAAGAATGAGCCGCATTTCCGCGTCCTGGTCACCGAAGAGCGTTCCCGCCGCGACGGCGCCGGCGTTGAGCAGATCGGCGCCTACAACCCCCGCGCCAAGGGCAGCACCCTGAGCATCAAGTTCGACCGTTACGATTACTGGGTCTCCAAGGGGGCCAAGCCGAGCGACACCCTCAACTCTCTGGTCAAGCGGGCCAAGCGCGCCGCGGCCGCCAAGGCCTGAGGAGGATTTCTGCAGCGCAGAAATCCTGAGGTTTTTTCCAAACCGCCTGGCAACTCCGTTGCGGGCGGTTTTTTTGCGGGGTAAATTTTATGCGCATCGACGTCCTCACGCTCTTTCCGGCCATGCTCGACGGCTTCCTGTCCGAGAGCATGCTGGGGCGCGCCCGGGAGGCCAAACTGCTGGAGATCAACGTGCACAACACCCGCGACTGGGCTTTGGACAAGCATAAGACCACGGACGACCGCCCCTTTGGCGGCGGGGCGGGCATGGTGATGAAGTGCGAGCCGATCTTTGCGGCCGTGGAGGAATTGCAGACTCCGGGTTGCCGCCGCATCTATCTGACGCCCGACGGAGTGCCGTTCACCTCCGCCAGGGCCGAGGAGCTGGCGAAACAGCCGCACCTGGTCCTGGTGAGCGGTCACTACGAAGGGGTCGACCAGCGCATCCGCGACACCCTGATCGACGAGGAAATCAGCATCGGAGACTATGTGCTCACGAACGGCACCTTGGCGGCCGCGGTGGTGATCGACGCGCTGGCGCGATTCATCCCCGGCGTACTTGGTGAAGAAAAGTCATTGACCAGCGAAAGTTTCACCCGCAACTTGCTCGACTTTCCCAATTACACGCGTCCCGCCGTTTACCGCGGCCTGTCCGTGCCGGAAGTGCTCCTCCAGGGCAACCACGGCGAGATCGAGAAGTGGCGGCACGCGCAGCAATTGGCCAAGACCCGCCAAACACGACCCGATTTACTGCCCAAACAGCCATGAACCCGATCATCACAGAACTTACCGCCGGCCAGGTGAAGAAAGACGTTGCCTCCTTCAAGGTGGGCGACGGCGTCCGCGTGCACACCAAGGTGCGCGAAGGCGACAAGGAACGCGTGCAGATTTTCGCCGGCGTCGTCATCGCCCGCAAGGGTCACGGCATCCACGAGACTTTCACGGTCCGCCGCATCAGCTATGGCGAGGGAGTCGAGCGCGTGTTCCCGGTCAACTCGCCGAACATCGAGAAGGTCGAGGTCGACCGCGAGTCCGAGCCCGGCAAGGCCCGCCTCTACTACCTGCGTGACCGCTCCGGCAAGGCCGCCATGGCCGTCAAGGAGAAGCGTTACGAGGAAGCGGCCAAGGCCTGAGCCCCCGGAACCAGCGGACCGCCGCGGGTGCCGGAACGCTGGCCTGAGCCAGCGCAGGTATTTCCAAGCGAGCCGGCGACGGCTCGCTTTTTTCGTGGTGTACCCGGCAGGCATGGACGGCGCGCCGGGTTGCGGGTCCGCTCCCTACCTGGCGGGCGGGCGGGCCGGGGCACCACTCGATCGGTGCCGCCCAAAACCAGGCGGTTGCCGAAAAAGGACTTTGCACGCGGGGGTGTCCTGCGCTTATGCCTACAGCTCCCCTTGCATGAAACTCCAGACCGATCTCCTTTCCCAAGCTGCGGCCCAGGCCCGTGGCCTGGCCATCGATGCCGTCCACCAATGTTCGTCCGGCCATCTCGGGCTGCCGCTCGGTGCCGCCGAGATCGGGGCCGTGCTGTTCGGCCACACTCTGGTGCATCATCCCGCGGAGCCACGCTGGTTGAACCGCGACCGCTTTGTCCTCTCCGCCGGCCATGGCTCGATGTTCCTCTACGCCTGGCTGCACCTGAGCGGGTACGACCTTTCGCTTGATGATCTGAAGCATTTCCGGGCGCTGCACAGCAAGACTCCCGGCCACCCGGAATTCGGCGAGACCCCGGGGGTTGAATGCACCACCGGCCCGCTCGGGCAGGGCATCGGCAACGCCGTGGGCTTGGCCGTCTCGGGCCAGATGGCGGCGGCGCGCTTCAACACAGCCGAGCAGGTGATTTTCGATCATCACGTCATCTGCCTGGCCGGCGACGGCTGCATGCAGGAGGGCGTGGCGATGGAGGCCTGCGCCTTTGCCGGCCACCAGGGGCTCGACAACCTCATCCTCATCTACGACGCCAACGACGTCACCCTCGATGCCATGGCGGATAAGACCCAGAGCGAAAACACCGCCGCCCGCTTCAAGGCGATCGGCTGGGACGTGCAGACGCTCACGGACGGCCATGACCTGGCGGCGATCGAGAAGTCGTTGCGCAAGGCAAAGCGGGCGAAGACCGGCCGCCCCCAGCTCATCATCGCGAGGACGATCATCGGCAAAGGCATTCCGGAGGTGCAGGGCACGGCGAAGGGCCACGGCGAGAGCGGAGCGAAGTTCGCCGACGCCGCCCGCCTGGGGCTCGGCCTGCCGGCGGAGCACTTCTCTGTCAGTCCGGCGGTGCGCGGGTATTTCGCCGCCCATCAGCGGCGGCTGAAGCGCGCCCACGCCAAGTGGCGCCGGACCTACGAGGCGTGGCGCACGGCCAATCCCGACCAGGCGGCCTTGCTCGACTCCCGGCACGACCGCCCCACCGCCGCCGACTTGCTCGCCAAGATTCCTGCCTTCGCCCCGGAGGCGAAGCTTGCCACCCGTGCGGCGGGCCAGGCGATCCTGCAGCCGGTCGCCGCCGCCCTGCCCCTGTTCATCACCGGCTCGGCCGATCTGTTCGGCTCCACGCTCAACTACCTCGCCGCCGAGAAGGATTTCGACCGCACCCACCACACCGGCCGCAACCTCCGCTACGGCATCCGCGAGCACGGCATGGCCGCCATCAACAACGGCCTCGCCTACGACGGCATCTTCCGCACCTCCTGCGCGACGTTCCTGGTCTTTGCCGATTACTCCCGGCCCTCGATGCGGCTTGCCGCCCTCGCGAAATTGCCGGTCATCTATCACTACACGCATGATTCCGTCGGCGTGGGCGAGGACGGCCCCACGCACCAGCCGGTGGAGACGGTCTCCGGCCTGCGGGTGATCCCCAATCTTGACGTCATCCGTCCGGCCGATCCCGAGGAAACCGCCGGTGCCTATGCCGCCGCCCTGGCGCGGTCCGACGGCCCGACGCTGCTGGCCCTCACCCGCCAGGCGGTCCCGATGCTCAATGACATCCCGGTGGCCACCCGCCGCGAGGGCGTGGCGCAGGGCGGCTATGTGGCGGTGGCGGAGACCGCTCCCCTCACGTGCATCCTGTTGTCCTGCGGCAGCGAATTGCAGTGGGCGATCGCCGCGGCGAAGACGCTCGGCCCCGGGACCCGGGTCGTCTCGATGCCGTCGTTTTTCCGTTTCGATCGCCAGTCCCAGGCATACCGCGACACCGTCCTGCCGCCATCGTGCCGCCGGCGCGTGGCCATCGAGGCTGGCGTCACCGCGCTGTGGCACAAGTATGTGGGCTGGGAGGGGAAGGTCGTGGGCATCGACCGCTTCGGACTCAGCGCCCCCGGCCCCATCGTCATGCAGGAGCTGGGGATCACGGTGGAGGCGTTGGTGGCGGCAGCCGGGTCGGTCTAAGATAATCTTCGCCAAAGTCATACGGTTGATCCAGCCGCTCCGGAGGACTGTTTTTTGCGCACGTCCTCGCCCCGATGTCATGGTGGCGAAAAAACTCTCCTTGCGGTTTTCGTTAGGAGGCTAACTGTCTCCCGCTCTTTGCTCCGTTTACCGTGCCCAACCTTCTGCTGAAAGACCTCCCGCGCTACGAGTGCCTCCTAGAGGCGGCGCAGCGCTATCCGGAGCTGGATCCCTCCGCTTCCGAGGTGTTTCTCCATCTCCTGCGGGCGGGCGACGAGGTGTCGCTCCACACGGAACAGAATTTTGCGCACCACGGGATTTCGCAGGGACGTTTCGGGGTGATGATCCAGCTCCTGGCCCCGGTGGGCAACGCCACCGGACCGGCGGGGTTGACCCCGGCGGAACTGGCGGAGCGCACCGGGGTCACGCGCGCCACGATTTCCGGCCTGGTGGATACGCTGGAGCGGGATGGATTTGTGAACCGGGCCGCCGATGCCCACGACCGCCGCATGCAGCGGGTCTGCCTCACTCCGAAGGCGCGGGATTTCATGGAGAAACTTCTGCCCGAGCACTTCCAGCGCATGGCCGCGCTGATGGCTCCGCTCGACGAGGATGAACGCAGGACCCTCGTCCGGCTGTTGACCAAAATCTTGCTGCACGCGTCCGCCTTGAATGCCCCCGAGCAGGTCGCGCCGGCCCTTGTCCCGCTCTGATTTTTCCCACGCCCTCCGACCCACTCCCACCATGCTCAAGAAACTCGGCTTTGCCCTCTGCGGCCTCTTCCTCGTGTTCGGCACGATTTTTCTCATCAAAAAGAAGCAGTTCACACCTCCTCCGCCCTACGAAATGCCGCCCGAGAGCGTCACCACCGGTGTCGTCCAGGCGCAGGAGTGGGAGCGCGTGGTCGCGGCCGTCGGTTCCCTCCGCGCCGATCAGGGCGTGACCGTGCCGAGCGAAGGGCAGGGGACGGTCAAGCGCATCGCCTTCGAGTCCGGCGCGCGGGTGCAGGCCGGCGATGTGCTGCTCGAACTGGACAGCGAGGTCGAGCGCGCCCAGCTCAACTCCGCCCAGGCCCGGGCCGAGCTGACCCAGATCAATCTGAACCGCGCCCGCGAACTGTGGGACCGGCAGGCCATTTCCAAGTCTGATTTCGACTCCGCCGAGGCGGCGTTCAAGCAGGCCACGGCCGATGCCCGCTCGCTGGAGGCCACCATCGCCAAGAAGGCCATGCGGGCGCCCTTCACCGGCCGCACCGGCATCCGCCTGGTCAGCCTCGGCCAGTTCCTCGACCGGGGGAACCCCATCGTCACCCTCCAGGCGCTCGATCCCATCCATGCTGATTTTTCCCTGCCCCAGCAGCGCGTGGCCGAGATCAAGGCGGGCTACGACGTGCGGGTCACGCTCGATGCCAAGCCGGGCCGTGTCTTCACCGGCAAAATTACCGCCATCAGCCCCGAGATCGACTCCACCACCCGCACCGCCCGCGTCGAAAGCACGCTCAGTAACGCCGATGAGGAGCTGACCCCCGGCATGTTCGTCAACGTGGAGGTCATCGCTCCCGGCAAGACCGCCGTGGTCGCGATCCCCTCCACCGCGGTCTATTACCAAGCGTTCGGAGACACCGTCTTTGTGGTCAAGGACGTCCGGGACGAAAAGACCGGCCAGGTGGCGAAGCGGGCCGAGCAGCGGTTCGTCAAGCTGGGCGAGGCGCGCGGCGATTTTGTGCGCGTGCTTTCCGGCGTCAAAGCCGGCGAGGAGGTCGTCACCTCCGGCGTCTTCAAGCTGAGCAACGGCACCAAGCTCTTCGTCGACAACTCCCTCGCGCCCAAGCCCGAGCTGGCGCCGAAGCCGAAGAATTCCTGAGCCGCCCGGCCGCGCTCCCACCTCCAACCACGCTGCGTCCGTGAAATTCACCGATCTCTTCATCCGCCGGCCCGTCCTGGCGATTGTGGTCAACCTGATCATCATCATCGCCGGCCTGCAGGCCGTCCGCTCGCTCAGTGTCCGCCAGTATCCCCGCAGCGAGGTCGCCTCCATCATCGTCACCACGCCCTACATCGGGGCCAACGCCGATCTCGTGCGGGGCTTTGTCACCAGCCCGCTGGAGCGCGCCATCGCCGCCGCCGACGGCATCGACTACCTGGAGTCCCAGAGCGTGCAGGGGCTCTCCACCATCACCGCCCGGCTCAAGCTCAACTACGAGGGCACCAAGGCGCTCGCCGAGATCAACTCCCGCGTGAACCAGGTGCGCAACGATCTGCCGCCCGAGGCCGAGCTGCCTTCCGTCAGCCTGGTGCCGGCCGACTCCCAGATCGCCGCCATGTACCTCAGCTTCGGCTCCGACCGGCTTGAGCCGAACCAGGTCACCGACTACCTCGTCCGCGTCGTCCAGCCGTCCCTCACCGCCATCGAGGGCGTGCAGCGGGCTGACATCCTCGGCGGGCGCACCTACGCGATGCGCATCTGGCTCAAGGCCGACCGCATGGCGGCCTTCAACCTCAGTCCGCTGCAAATCCGCGCCGCCCTGGCCAGCAACAACGTCCGCACCGCCGTCGGCCAGACCAAGGGCTCCTATATCCAGGTCAACCTCACGGCCAACACCAGCCTGGAAAATGTCGAGGAGTTCAAGCAGCTCATCGTGCTGCAAAGCAAGGACACCATCGTCCGCCTCCGCGACGTGGCGGACGTGGTCCTGGGTGCCGAGAATTATGAGACGGAGGTGCATTTTTCCGGCAAGGATGCGGTTTTCGTTGGCGTCTATGTGCTGCCCAACGCCAACTCGCTCGATGTCACCCGAAAGGTCCGGGCGGAGATGGACAGCCTGCAGGCGCGTTTCCCGGTGGGTTTTACCGGCGGAGTCGCCTACGACAGCACCAAGTACATCGACAACGCCATCCACGAGGTGATCAAGACCCTCTCCGAGACGCTGCTGATCGTCGTCGTCGTCATCTTCCTCTTTCTCGGCTCGCTCCGCTCCGCGCTCGTGCCGGTCGTGGCCATCCCGGTTTCGCTCATCGGGGCGGTGTTTCTCATGCAGGTGTTCGGCTTCACGATCAACCTCCTCACCCTGCTGGCCGTCGTGCTCTCCGTCGGACTGGTGGTGGACGACGCCATCGTGGTGGTGGAGAACGTCGAGCGCCACCTGCGCGAGGGGCGCACGCCGTTTGACGCCGCCATCGTGGGTGCCCGCGAGCTGGTCAGCCCGGTCATTTCGATGACGGTCACCCTGGTAGCCGTCTATGCGCCGATCGCCTTTCAGGGCGGTCTCACCGGCTCCCTCTTCCGCGAGTTTGCCATCACGCTGGCGGGCGCGGTCTTCATCTCCGGCTTTGTGGCCCTCACGCTCTCGCCGATGATGGCCTCGAAGTTCCTGCACAGCGCCGCCGAGGAGGAGACCGGCTTGGTTGGCCGGATCAACCATGACTTCGACCGCCTGCGGCGGCTGTACGGGCGGATCCTCGACGGCACGCTCAACGCCCGGCCGGTCGTCTACACGGTCTGGGCCGTGCTGGCCCTGTCGATCCTTCCGCTGTTCATCCTCTCGTCCATCAGCACCGAGCTGGCTCCGGTCGAGGACCAGGGCGTGATCTTCGGCATCGTCAACACTTCGGCGAATTCCACCCTCGACCAGACGGCCCGGTTCACCGCCCGCATCAACGATATTTTCTTCACCGTCCCCGAGGCGCAGTTTTCCTTCCAGGTCACCTCGGCCAACAGCGGCTTCGCCGGCGTGGCGATGAAACCCTGGAACGAGCGGCGGCGCGACATCTACCACCTCCGGCAGGAGCTGATGCCCAAGCTCCTCATGGTGCCCGGCGTCAAGGTCATCCCGATTCTGCCCCAGGCTCTTCCCGGCGGCAGCAACTTCCCGGTGGAGTTCGTCGTCGCTTCGACCGCCGATCCCCGGCAGGTTTACGCCATCGCCCAGAAGGTGATGCAGGGGGCGCTCCGGAGCGGCAAATTCATCTTCCTCGACACGGATGTGAAGCTCGACCAGCCCCAGTCCGAGCTGGTGATCGACCGCGACAAGGTGGCCGCCCTCGGCCTGAACCTCCAGCAGGTCGGCGGTGATCTCGGCTCGATGTTCGGCGGCAGCTATGTCAACCGCTTCAGCATCGACGGGCGCAGCTACAAGGTCATCCCGCAGATCGAGCGGATCGGCCGGCTCAATCCCGGCCAGTTGACCGACATCTACGTCAGCGGGCCCGGCGGCAAACTGGTGCCGCTCTCCTCCTTTGCCACGGTCCGCGACAGCGTGGAGCCGCGCTCCCTCAACCGCTTCAACCAGCTGAATTCCGTCAAGATCACCGGCGTGATCAAGGCCCCGCTGGACCAGGCCCTGAAAATCCTGGAGCAGGAGGCCGCCAAGGTGATGCCGAAGGGCTACGCCATCGATTACGGTGGTGAGTCGCGGCAGTTGCGCACGGAGGGCAGCAAGTTCCTCCCCGCCCTCGGGCTGGCGCTGGTGCTGATCTTCCTCGTGCTCGCGGCCCAGTTCAACAGCTTCCGCGACCCGCTGGTCATCTTGCTCGGTTCCGCCCCGCTGGCGATGTTCGGCGCCCTCATCTTCACGGCGCTCCGCTCCCCGGGCGACCCCTCCACGCCGAACTGGTCGTGGGGCTGGACCACTTCCTGGAACATCTATTCGCAGGTCGGGCTCATCACCCTCATCGGCCTCGTGGCCAAGAACGGCATTCTGATCGTGGAGTTCGCCAACGCCCTCCAGGAGCAGGGCCGGGCCAAGCTGGAGGCGGTGCGCGAGGCCGCCATGACCCGTCTGCGGCCCATCCTCATGACCACCGCCGCCACGGTCTTCGGCCATGTCATGCTGGTCTTTGTCACCGGCGCCGGTGCGGCGGCCCGTAATTCCATCGGTCTGGTGCTTGTGTGCGGCATGAGCATCGGCACCTTCTTTACGCTTTTCATCGTGCCGTCGCTCTATGTGCTCATCGCCAAGGATCACTCCAAGGAGCGCCTGCACTCGCCCGCTTCCGCTCCCGAGTCGGAACCGGCTTCCGCTTCCTAACCCGCCTTCTCCTTAGCCTATGAAAATGCCGTTCCTCCGTCCCGCCTTCACGGTGCTCGGTCTGGCCTGTGCCGCCAGCCTGCTCCCTGCCGCGCCCAATCCCACCCAGCCAGTCCCCGAGACGCTCGACCTCCCCACTGCCCTCACGTTTGCCCTTGAGAACAATTTCTCGATCCGGCAGGCCAAGGAGCAGATCCGCCAGCAGGAAGGCGTGGTCCTGGAGACCACCGCCGCCCGGCTGCCGGCTCTCAGCGCCAGCGGCTCCTACCAGCGCGATGCCCGCCAGATCGACCAATACGGCGACAGCCGCTACTGGCGGACGGGCCTCAACGCCACCCAGGTCCTCTACGCCGGCGGCGGCATCACGGCGGGCATCCGCGGGCAGAGGCTGACGCTCGATGCGGCCATCCTGGCGTTTCAATCCGTCATCGACAATGCCCTGCTGGAGGTGCGGACGAAGTTCTACACCCTGCTGGTCGACCGCGAAAAAATCAAGGTGCAGGAGCAGAACGTCGACCTGTTGAAACGCCAGTTGCAGGACGTGCGCAGCCGCTATGAGGCCGGCACCGTGTCCAATTTCGAAGTCCTGCGCGCCGAGGTCGCCCTCGCCAACGCCCAGCCGGCCCTGATCACCTCCCGCAACGACTACCGGCTGGCGATCGAGGAGCTTCGGCAGGCCCTGGGTTTTGTGACCGCGACGGAGCCCAATGTCACCAAGGTGCCGGACTTTGTCGGCACCCTGGAGTTCTTCCCCGTGGCCTACGAGTTGCGTCCGGCCCTCGCCAGCGCGCGCGGGAAGCGTCCTGACTTGCAGCGCCTCTACAAGCTGCAGGCGGCGGCCGAGCAGGGCGTGCTGGCCCGCCGCGCCGGTTACCGGCCCAACCTCTCGCTCTTCGGCGGCTACAATTGGATCAAGGCGCCCGCCACGGAAAGCTTCTCGCGGGCCCATGACGGCGTGACCGTGGGGATTCAGTCCTCCTGGGCGGTCTTTGACGGCCGGGCCACCTCCGGCCGGGTGGCGCAGGCCAAATCATTGCTCGAACAGGTCAAGCTCTCTGTGGCCGAGGCGGAGTTGACCGTCGATGTCGATGTCCGCCGGGCGATCTCGACCCTGCAGGAAGCCAACGAACTGGCCGGGGCCTCGAAAAAGGTCATCGAGCAGGCCGAGGAGGCCGTGCGCCTGGCCAATGCGCGTTTCGGTGCCGGCACGGCCACCCAGTTGGATGTGCTGACGGCCGAGACCGAGCTGACCACGGCGCGCCTGAACCAGCTGCAGGCCTACTATTCCTACAATGTTGCGGTCGCCAACGTCCGCCGGGCGATGGGCGTGACCGACGAGATGAAATGAGCCGCGAGGCGGGGCGGACCGCCGTGCCGCCCTCGCTTCCCGCCGAAACAACCGGGCTTCTCTCGCCCGTCTGGCGGATTGATCCTGGCACTCATCCCGTTCCCTTGTGTCCTAGCCGCCCCGCTGCATGAAGCCGCCCCGCCTGCTCCTCCTCCTAGTGGGAGCCCTCCTCGTCCTGCTGGCCGCGGCGGCGGGAGTGGCGCGTATTCCGGGGGTTCAGCACTGGGCTGTCTGCCGGGCCGCCGCCTCCCGTCCGGGATTGGATCTGCACCTGGGCCATATCTCGGTCGGCCCCTCTCACGCGCTCCTTGAGGACGTGCAAGTCAAGCGGGGGAGCGTGACGGTCAAGTTTGTCCGGGCCGAACTGGACTATTCCCTCTTCGCCCTGCTTTTCCGTTCCCGGCTGGCCCTCGGTTACCTGCGTGTGAGCGGAGTGGAGATCGAGGCGAGCCACCTGTCGCCCCAAAGCCTGGAGGCGGGTGCCGCCGCCGCGCCCGGGGTGCTCGGCCGCCTGCTGCTTCCGGTCGAGATTGTGTTGGGACGGATCGAGGTCCAGGGCCGGGCCCTCCTGCCCGGTGCCCCGGGCCGTCCCTCGCTCCAGGCGGAGTATCAGCTGACCGGCGGGGGTGTCGCCCCCGGGCAGGAAGGGACCCTGCATGTGCAGGCGAAGCTTACCGATCCCGCCGTTTCCGCCCGGGTCGGGACGCTGCAGGCGGTGGTCGACCTGCGGCTCCTCGAGTCCCGGCAGCGCAACTTTGCCAGCGTGGGGTTGAATGCGGTCGTCGATGCGTCCGGGCCCGGGTTGACCGGCCACGATCAGCTCAGGTTGAGCGCCCAGCTGGACCGATCGGCCGCCGGGGAAAACTACACGCTGCGGCTGGACACCTTGCAGGGAGCCAAGGCGGCCAATCTGCTCCTGCTCGATGCGGCTCTGCCGGCGGCGGGCACCGTCTGCCAAGGCTCCTGGTCGCTGTCGGCCCGGACCGCCCAGCTGGAACCCTTTTTTCTCGGCGGGGCGCTGCCCGATTTTGATCTCCGTGGGAAGGGCGGCTTCACCTTTCGTCCCGACAGCCGGGAGGCGACCCTGGCCGGTGAATTGGAGGGCGAAGTGGATGAGCTGGGGGTGGTGCGCCCGGCCCTGCGCGCGCTCGGCGCGATCAAGTTCCACAGCCGGATCGACCTGGCCTCCGACCGTCAGACCGTCCGGCTCAACCATCTCGAGCTGAGCCTGGCGGGAGAGGCCCCGGTGCTGGAATTACAGGTCAGCAATGCCGCCGCCTACGATCTCGCCCAACACCGGCTGCTCTTTGGCGGCACGGGGACGGGGGAAGTCCTCCGGCTCAAGCTGCTCGGGGTGCCCGTGGCCTGGGCGCGCCCCTTCCTCACCGCCTGCGAGCTGTCCGGCGGGACTCTGCAGGGGGAAGTGGCGGTCAGCCGCAACGCCGGCCAGCAGCTTGTCGCCACCACGCCGGTGCCCTTGCGGGTGGACGAACTGACCTTGCTCCAGGGCGGCCGGGTGTGGTTTGCCCGGGCCGAACTCCTGGCGAAGCTCGAAGGTGAGCTGTCGCCCAAGGGTGGCCGGCTCCATTGCGAGGAACTGCGGCTGCGCACTCCGGAGGGGGACAACCTGCTGGTGCAGGCCACCGCGGGCGCCACCCCGGCCCCCGCCTCGGCCCTCACCTTGCAGTTCGACTATGCGGCCGACCTGCCCCGGTTGCTGGCTCCATGGCTGCCGGTTGGACCGGTACGGGCGCAGGGGACGGTGGAACTTGCCCTGCAAGGCTCCCGCCTCAGCGTGCAACGCTTCGTCTCGGTGGCGCGGAACGCCAAGGGGGAACCGTTGCTCGAGGGCAAAATCACCCGGCCTTTCGTGCTGGAGCTGCCGAACCTGGCTCTCGAAGGCGACGGTGCCGAAACCGAACTCGCCACCTTCCGCACGGGCCTGTGGCCGATGCTCGTCCTCGGCCGGGTGCTGCCCGGAGTCACGGTCACCGGGGCGGCCAGCCCGGGCGAGTTCCTGTTGCGCGGGGCCGGCGCGCGTCTGACCTTGCAGGCCGGGTCCCCTGTCCGCCTGAGCGGTTTCACCCTGGACTACCACCAACATCGGCTGCTCGATCAGGCCACGCTGGAAGCCTCCCCGGCCGCGGAACTGACCGCCGGCCGGCTGAGCCGGCTGACCACCGGCCCGGTGGTGCTGCGTGCGGCGGGGGGCGGCGAGCTGGGGCAATTCACCGCCGAACTCACCCGCGCACCGGAGGGCGGTGTCCGCAGCGCGTTCGGCTTCAACTGCAGTCTGCCCGACCTGGCTGAGCAGCCCGCGCTGGCCGGGCTGGCCGCACTGAGCGCGGGCCGGGCGAGCGGGGAGATTCGCACCAGCGCCGGGGCCGGCACTCTCTTGGTCGAAGCCCGCGCCACGCTCAACGGTCTCGTCCTGCAGGTAGGCCACCAGGCCCTGCCCGTGGCCAATCTCAGCCTCCGGGCGGAGGCCGCGGCCGACGGACACCTCAGCCTCCAGGCCCCGATCCTACTCGACCGCTCCGGCCTCCGCACCGATCTGAACCTCTCGTTGGAAGGCGTCCGCACGCACCCCGGACTAAAAATCGAGGCCGCCCTCAGCGGGGAACATGCCGATCTGGCCGATATCCTCCTGCTCCTCAGCGCCGTCGGCACAACCGAAGCAGCCGGCCTGCCCGAGGGGAAAGGGGCGGGGGCCCGCGCCCTGTCTCCACCCGCGGCCGATGTGCTCCCGTTCTGGCAGGGGCTGACCGGACAGATCACCCTGGACCTCAAATCGGTCACCCGCGGTCAGGAATGGAACATGACGGGCCTTGCCGGCCGCCTAGCCATCGAGCCGACACGCCTCCATCTGGAAAAAATCGAGGCGAATTTCGGCGAGAAAAGCCGCCTGGCGGTGCACGGGGACCTGCGCTTTGCCCCGGTCCCGAACCCCTACACCCTGCAGGGCGATCTCTCGCTTACGGAATTTGATGCCGGGAAATGGTACAAGGCGACCGATCCGGCCCATCCGCCGGCGATCGAGGGCCTGTTTACGCTCACCGGACATGCCGAGGGGCAGGGACTCACGTTCGCCGACACCCTGGACCGGATCCGCGGGGAATTGCAGGTCACGAGCCGGCAGGGGATCTTCCGCGGCTTCAAGGGGGCCTCCGCCAAACTTTCCAGCGTCGCCAGCAAGGCGGTGGAGTGGAGCGCCGCCCTGGGAGCGATCCTCGGGACCGACCGCGTGAAGCAAACCGCCGAGAAAATGGCGGGGCGGACCTACGCGGTCGAGCAGCTGGCCCAGTACCTGGCTGAAATCAAATACGACCAGTTGAGCGTCGTCCTGATCCGCGAACCGTCGCTCAACCTCCGGTTGCAGGACATCAGCCTGGTCTCGCCCGAGATCCGCCTGCTCGGCTCCGGGTTGGTCACCCGCCAGGAGGGCCAGCCCTTGCTGGCCCAGCCGCTGACGGCCACGCTCACCCTCGCGGCCCGGGGGAAACTGGAACAGTCCTTGCACAATCTCGGTGAACTGAGCGGCGGGCGCGATGAGCTTGGCTATGCCAGGGCCAAGAATGCCATCCCGCTCGGCGGCACCCTGGCCCGGCCCGATCCGCGGCCCTACTTCAACTGGCTGGCCTCGTCCAAGGCCGGCGAGTTCCTCACTCCGGACAATTGAGCAGCGATGGCGCGGCCAGGGGGCGCAATTCGGCTTGCGTGCGGTCACGCGCCGCGGCGGTCTGCTCTTGCCGACCGCTCCGCTATGTCCGCTTCACTCCCGGCGCCCCTCGGGCGCTTCCTCCTCCTCTTTGCCGCCGGCCTTGTGCCGGTGCTTGTCTCCGCACAGTCGGGCGATGCCGCCGCCCTGGCTCCGTATGTCGTCACCGCGACGCGCACCCCCACCGCCGCCACCACCGTGGGCAGCGCCGTGGAGGTCTTCGACGCCGCGGACTTTTCGCGCCGACAACTGCCGCTGCTGCGCGATGCCCTCGGCAGCCTGCCGGGCGCCCCGGCCTTGGCCGGCGGGGCCCGCGGGGCGGCCACTTCGCTCTTCCTGCGCGGCAGCAACTCCAACCAGACGCTGTTCCTCGTCGATGGCATCCGGTTCAGTGACCCGAACACCGACTACGCCGTCGCGCTCGGCGGCGCCTCCCCGGGGGCGACCGACCGCCTCGAGGTGGCGCGCGGCCCGCAAAGCACGCTCTATGGCGGCGAAGCCATCGGCGGCGTGGTGGCGCTCAGCGCACAGCGCGGCGCCGGCGCGCCGGCGGCCACAGTCTCAGCCGAGGCCGGCTCGTGGGGCACCGTGCAGGGCGCCCTCAGTGCCCAGGCGGGAGACGCCCGGACTGCCTACAGTTTCACCGCCTCCGGCGGCCACACGGACAATGCCAGACCGCACAACGCCTTTGACCGGTTGAACACCGTGCTGCGGCTCGACCAGCGGCTCTCCCCCCGCGTGGCGGTCGGCGCCACCTGGCGCGGGTTCAATTCCACCTACGACGATCCCGGCGACAGCTTCACCAACGCTCCCGACAACCAGGAGCGCGAGAGCAACCAGCTGGCCACGGTTTTTGCGGACTTCACGCCCCTGCCCGGACTGACTGGGCATGTCGTGCTCGGCGGGCAGGACCGCCGGCTGGTGTCGGACAACTCCGCCCCGCCGGGCCGGCAGATCACCACGGTGAAGAATGCCCGCGCCGTGCTCGACGGCCAGCTCACCTGGGTGGCCAGCGCGCAGCACCAGCTCACCGGCGGCGTGACGACCGAGGCCAACCACACCAGCAACGACGGCTTCGGGGCGATCGACCGCCGGCAGCGGCTGATCGCCCTCTTCGTGGAGGAGGAGTGGAATCCGGGCCGAGGTCTGTACCTGACGGGAGGCCTCCGGCGCGACGAGGGCGACGCCTTCGGGTCGGCGACGACCGGACGGGTGACGGCGGCGTGGCTCGCGGAAGGCCCGCCCCTGAAGCTTCGCGCCAGCTATGGCACTGGGTTCCGGACCCCGAGCTTCCTCGATCTCTACGGGCAGAGCGCGTATTACACCGGCAATCCGCACCTGCGGCCCGAACGGGCGGTGGGGTGGGATGCCGGGGCCGACTGGTACTTTGCCGGCCAGCGCGGCACCTGTAGCCTCACCTGGTTCCACACCGGGCTGCGCGACCTGATCAACTACGACTTCTCGGTGTCTCCCGGCACCACCGTCAATGTGGACCGCGCCCGCACCCAGGGCCTCGAACTCGCGCTGCGCTATGCCCTACCCCAACGCTGGCAGGTCCGGCTGGCCTACACCTGGCTGGAAGCCGACAACCTAGCGCAGCATCTGCGCCTGCTGCGCCGGCCACGGCACAGCGGCTCCGCCGGCCTGTGGCGGAGCTTCGGGTCGGGGTGGAGCGCGGGACTGGACGCCGCTTTCGTGGCGGACCGGCTCGATGTGGATGCGCAGAGCTATGCCACCGTCGCGCAGCCCGGCTATGCGGTCGTCCGCAGTTACGCCGCGTGGCAGGCCACCCCGCGGCTCGCCTGCCAGGTGCGGGTGGAAAATGCCCTCGACCGGAAATACGAGGAAGTGAACGGCTACCCCCAGCCCGGCCGCGCGGTCTATGGCGGTGCCGAGTGGAAATTCTGAGCGGCCGAAGGTTGCCGGGCCAACCGCAGCAGGCCGCGGAGAAAACACTGCGCCCCGCCTGGTTTTTCCGCTCCATGCCCACCCGGCCGACGGATGCCGGATCAGCGATAGCGTTTGCCGGGGCGAAGCCCCAAGCCGGAGGAATG
>CAISJA010000040.1 GCA_903885525.1 uncultured Opitutaceae bacterium | reverse complement strand
CGGCGGCCAGGGTCCGCGCCGCCGGCAAGGCGACCTCGGCCAATCCGGGGCAGCTTTTCGGCAGAATCAAGGTCGGGGATGAAAGGAACCTTACGAGACGGCGAGCCGGGCAATTTTCCGCAACCACGCCTCGCGCTGCGCGGGCTTGGAGCCGCGGATCGGCCCGAGGGTGGACACCCGCACCGGCTTGACGCCGCAGAACTCGAGCACACCGGCCCGCATCTGCTTCACCCCCGGCGCGCCCATGAGCCAGCGGTAGATGAAGGGCGGCGTGTCCAGGGTGATGATGACATCCGCCGAGCGGCCCTGGAGGAGCTTGTCCCAAAAGCTGGAGTCCTTGCGGTACCGGAAGGCGAAGCCCGGGAGAAACACCCGGTCGATGAATCCCTTGAGGAGCGCAGGCATGCTGCCCCACCAGGTGGGATAGACGAACACGAGATGCTCGGCCCATTGGATCGAGGCCTGGGCCGCCACCAGGTCGGGCTCGAGCGGCTGCTCGCCGCGGAATCCGACCAGGAGGACGGGGTTGAACTGCAGGGCGGCGAGGCGCAATTCGCGGACTTCGGCCCCGCGGTCGCGCGCCGCCTGCGCGTAGGCCGTGGCCAGAGCGGCGCAAAAACTGTCGGACTGCGGATGACCGAGGAGAAGGAGGATTTTTTGTTTCATCAGTGGGAAGTGAAGTGGCGCCGGTGGGGGCGGAAGGGTTCATTCAGGGTTTGACCACCATGAGCACGAGGCTGCCCAGCGGCAGGAGCGAGGCGATGATGCCGGCCACGGTCCAGCGGCGGGAAAGCTGCCAGAAGCGCTCGGGGATCGGTCCGCCGGAGGCAAATTCCCGCGCCAGCTTCGCCTGCGCAATCTGGATGGGCAGAAGGACGGTCCCCCAGACGATCCCGGACAGGGCGAAGAGCACGTAGGCCCACAGGAACCAGCGTTGCTGCCAGAGCAGCGGCTGCCGTGCCGCCATGGCGTGCCCGGCCCCGAGCAGCAGCACGATCCCGCCGCCAGTGAAGACATAGTCTGTCAGGGTGATCAGCCGCTGCGAATAGGCGAGGATGACGGGATCACGCCGCCTCTCGGCAACGCTGCGCCAGACGGGTGTGACGAGATTGTTGCCGAGGAACAGGCAGGCCCCGAGGAGATGGAGGACTTTCCAGACGAGATAGGACATGGGAGGAAGAGGAGGACGGTGGAGGATGACCGGGAGCGCCGGCGACCAGCGCAGCTCAGTGGGCGGCGCCCAGGTTGAGTGTCAGCGGACCCTTTTGTTCGGCCGGCACGATCACGGCCTGTGCATAGTCCGGCGGGCCCAGGCGGCCCTTGGCATTGTGGGCGAAGGCGACGGGTTCCTTCGGGATGCCGAGGAAATTCGTGTCCAGGACACCATTGCCATTCTCATCGTGAAAGGCACTGACGGCGAAAGGCTGGTCCGGCAGTCCGGTGAAGTGGACCCGGGCGGTGAGCGTGCGTGGGTCGATTTCGGCCGGCAGGCTCCGGGCCGGGGTTTTGAGAAACGTCTCCTTCGACGTCCAGACGGCGACAATGACCTGGCCCCGGGGGTGAGCCAGGCCGGTGACGATGACCTCCAGCTCCGCCGCGCCGAGGCACGGGAGGAGCGCAAGCATGACGAGCAGGTTGAGCAGGTTTTTCATGTGGTAAAATCGTTCAGCGCCGGCGCGGTTTTGGCGTGGATTTCTGGCCCCAGCCCCGGCGGATGAGCTTCTGGCAGGCATCAGCCAGTTCCGCCTGGGACAGCCCGGGATTGAGCTCCTGGGGATCGAGGAAACCCGCCAGCAGCAGGGTGGCGAACCCGTGGATGAAGGACCACGACACCACGGCCAGCTCGGCGGGGGAGACATCCGCCGCCACCAGCCCCTGGCGCTGGGCCTCGACGATCGTGTCGGTCAGCGCCTGAAAGGCCGCCTGGCCGGCCTGGTGCAGCGCGCTTTCGGGCTGCCCCGGGTCAGGGCAGACCCGCCCCGAAAACATGAGCTGGAAGTGGTCCGGGTGGCGCTGGGCGAAGGAGAGGTAGCCCATGCCGATGCGCTCCAAGGGCGTGCGGCCGGCCAGGAGCGGATCGGCCATCGTCGCGAGCATCGTGCTGCGCAACCGGGTGAAGCCCTCGGCCGCAATCGCCTCGGCCAGGGCCTGGGCATTCTTAAAGTGGCGGTACGGGGCTGCCGGACTCACCCCGGCCTTCCGCGCCAGGGTGCGCAGGCTCAGCCCCTCGATGCCCTTCTGGGCGAGCAGCAGCACCCCATGGGCCACGAGGGTTTCGCGGAGGCGGCCGTGATGATAGGAAGCGCGAGCCATGATGTGATCATCGATTACATTTAATGTGTTCACTGTCAACATTATTTCTCGCCCCGGACCATCGGATGCCTGGAATGGGCGGGCTCGAATTGGTGGCGCAGGTGCGCCGGCTGCCCTATCGCGGCCGGATCATAGTTTTCAGCTCGGAGATCGGCGAGCAGGTGGCCGCCGCCTATGCCGCCCTGGCCGTCGATCAGATCATGCTCAAGCCGATGCACCCGGCCACCCTGTGCCACCGAGTGCGGGAAGTGCTGCAGGCGACGGCCTGAGACGCCGCACCGCCGCCGGTCACGGTCTTTGGTTTTGAGGCATCGTTCCCTCTGAATGATCACGAGGGCGCGAAGCCCGGCCTTCTCTGACGGCCAGGCCAAAACAAAAGACCAGGCGCCGCCGGTGGGGGAGGGTCGCACCGTTCTTGCCAAAGGAGGCCGGCCGGCCAAGGCTCCCAGCCCTCCCGCTCCTCTCCCCCGTCTTCTCCCAACCCGTATGCGTTGGCTCTCTTTTCTTCCGCTGCTGCCGATCTTGGGCCTGGCCGCCCTGCTCGGTGCCGGTCCGCGCTCCACCGCGGCCACCCAGACAAACATAACCGCGCCAGCCCCCGGCACCCCCTCCCTCTTCGCCCCGGCACCCACCGCTTCCGCACCCATGACACCCAATCCGCTCCTCACCGAAAGCCCCCTGCCCCTGCACTATCCCCAGTTCGACTTGATCAAGAACGGGCACTTTGCCCCCGCCTTCGAGCAGGGCATGGCCGACCGCCTCCGCGAAATCGACGTCATCGCCCACAACCCCGCCCCAGCCTCCTTTGCCAACACCATCGTGGCGATGGAGCAGGCGGGCCGGCTCCTCAATCGCGTCAGCGCCATCTTCTTCAGCCTCGCCGGGTGCCACACCAACCCGGAGTTACAAAAACTGCAGCGGACCCTGGCGCCGCAGCTCGCCGCGCACCACGACGCGGTCAATCTCAACCCGGCGCTCTTCACCCGCATCAAGTCGCTCTATGACGCCCGCGAGTCGCTGGGCCTCGACCCTGAGTCAAAGCGGCTCCTCTGGCGCTACTACCAGGATTTCGTCCGCGCCGGCGCCCTGCTCTCCCCGGCTGACCAGGACAGACTCAGGACCATCAACGGCGAGCTCGCCTCCCTCCAGGCTGCCTTCACCCAGAACATCCTCAAGGAGGTCAATGCCTCCGCCGTCCTCTTCGATGCCGCCGCCGAACTCGCCGGCCTGAGCGACGCCCAGCTCGCCGGCGCCGCGGCCGCCGCCACGGCCGCCGGCCAGGAAGGCAAATTCCTCGTCCAGCTCCAGAACACCACCGGCCAGCCGCTCCTCGCCAGCCTGACCAGCCACGCCACCCGCGAAAAAATCATGGCCGCCTCCCTCGCCCGGGGCAGCCGCGGCGGCGAGTTCGACAACCGCGCCAACGTCGCCAGCCTCGCGCGCCTGCGGGCCGAGCGCGCCCGGCTGCTCGGCTACCCGACCCACGCCGCCTACCAGCTGGAGGAGCAGACCGCCGGCACGGTCGACACCCTGAACCAACTCCTCGCCCGGCTCGCCCCCCCGGCCGTCGCCAACGCCCGCCGCGAGGCGGCCGACCTCCAGGCCGTCATCGACGCGGAAAAGGGCGGCTTCACCCTCGGCGCCGCCGACTGGCAGCTCTACTCGGAAAAAGTCCGCCGGGCCCGCTACGATTTCGATGAGTCCCGGCTCAAAGCCTACTTCGAACTCAACCACGTGCTGCTCGACGGCGTGTTTTACGCCGCCCACCGCCTCTACGGACTGACCTTCCAGGAACGCCATGACCTCCCGGTCTACGAGCCCACCGTGCGCGTCTTCAATGTCTTCGACGCCGACGGCTCCCTCCTGGCCATCTTTATCGGCGACTACTACGCCCGCGCGAACAAGAACGGCGGCGCCTGGATGAGCGCCTACGTCTCCCAGTCCGCCCTCCTCGGCACCCATCCGGTCGTCGCCAACCACCTCAATCTGCCGGCCCCGCCGGCGGGCCAGCCCACCCTGCTGACCCACGACGAGGTCCGCACGATGTTCCACGAGTTTGGCCATGCCCTCCACGGCATGTTCTCCCAGGTCCTCTACCCGCGTTTCGCCGGCACCGCCGTCCCGCGCGACTTCGTGGAGTACCCCTCCCAGGTCAATGAAATGTGGGCCGGATGGCCCGAGGTGCTGCAAAACTACGCCAAGCACTACCAGACCGGTGCCCCCCTCCCCGCCGGGCTCCTCGCCCAGGTCGAAGCCGCCAGCAAATTCAACCAGGGCTTCCTGACCACCGAGTATCTCGCCGCCACGCTCCTCGACCAGGCCTGGCACCAGCTCGCCCCCGCCGCCGTGCCGCCCGCCGAGGGCGTCGTCGCCTTCGAGGCCGCCGCGCTCCAGCAGGCGGGCGTGGATCTCGCCGCGGTGCCGCCGCGCTACCGCACCACCTACTTCTCCCACGCCTTCGTCGGCGGCTATTCCGGCGGGTATTATTCCTACATCTGGAGCGAAGTGCTCGACGCCGACACGGTCGAGTGGATCAAGCAGCACGGCGGCCTGACTCGCGAAAACGGCGATCACCTCCGGACCCGGCTGCTCTCCCGCGGCGGCAGCGAAGACGCGCTCAAGCTCTTCCGCGACGTCACTGGCCGCGACCCCTACCTCGAACCCCTGCTCGTCCGCCGCGGCCTCGAGCCCGCCGGCAAGTAAACGGGCCACGCCGCCCCCTTCGCCCGGTCCCGCCCCGCGGTTCCTGCCGCGGGGCGATTGCCCGCCGCCCGGCACCCTCGTTCCCACGGGGCGCAGACGCTCGGCTCCCTCGCGCTTGCACGGCGCGCGACGACACGGAATCCATCGCCACGATTCATCGCGCCCTTGAGAGGGGCGTCACTCTCCTCGACACCACCGCCATGTACGGCCCGCACCACAATGAGGAGTTGCTCGGGTGCGCCTTGGAGGGCAAACGGGACCGGTGACCAATCCCTGCCGTTCCAGAATTCTCATCCGGCAAGAATCGGAGGGCGAAGGGGTCGCCGCGGAGGCCGGGCTGGGGCCCGCCGGACCGGCTTGCCATGGGCCGAGGGAGCCACAGGCTGGCGGGCATGATTTCCGGCCGGCGCCTGCTCGATGGCCTTGACCCGCTCCTCGACCGCGTGCTCTGCGTGGCAGGCGCGGTGCTGTTTTCCCAGGCCCCGGAGTTTTTTCAGCAGTACCTCCAGCGGCTCGGCGGCCACCTCGACGAAGCCCGCCGCCAACTGGAGCAATTCCAGCAGGCCGCCGCCGGGGCCGGCCTCACCGTCGCCCAATTGATCGCCCGCACCTCCGCCAGCGCGGACCAGGCCGTCGCCCCGCTGGGCGCAGCCATCCGCCGCACGGTGACCCGCGTCGACACGCTGCAAGCCGCCCACGACG
This sequence comes from uncultured Opitutaceae bacterium, assembly GCA_903885525.1. GTDB lineage: Bacteria > Verrucomicrobiota > Verrucomicrobiia > Opitutales > Opitutaceae > Didemnitutus. The sequence goes on along the minus strand of CAISJA010000040.1, from coordinate 11,360 downwards.
CGCTGCTGCACGCCTCCGCCTGGACACGGCCCTTGGTCTTTCTTTCCCATTGGGATGGCGCCATCGCCCATGCCACCTGGGCCGTTTACCGGCCGGCAGTGCCCACGACCCTGGAAGGGCTGGTTTATGCGCTCGCCGGGATGCTGGTCTTCCTCGCCGCCTACCATGGCGGGCTGCGCCGGATCTGGGCGCGCCAAGCCACCCGGCCCGCCGCCCGGCCCTGACCGCGACGCCGCGGCGGTCGGGATAGCTCCGCTGCGCCTGCGGGCGGGTCACCCGGTGCCGCCTCCTCCGCGCCCGGCGGTACGACTCCACTCCGGGTTGCAGGCTGCAGCGCACCTGCCCGGCAACGGGTCGGCCGGGGCGCCGTCAGGCCAGGGGACCGACGGCGGCCCTGCCCCGCTCACTGGGCCCCGGGGGCGAATACCCGCAGGCGGTGGCCGTCGGGATCGGCCGCCGTAAACGTGAATCCAAAATCCATTTTCACCGGCTCCTGAATGATGGATAGTCCGCGGGCCGCCCAGTCGGCATGACGCGCCCGGACCGCCTCGTCACTAGCTTCCGCAAAACCAATCTCCGCCCCGCCACCCGTCAGGCTCGCCGCCGGCGCGACATCATGCTTCGCCCACAAGCCGAGCATCAGGCCGCCGGCGAGCGGCAGCATGGCGAAATTCGGGGACGATTCGACGATCGGGGCGCCGAGCAGGCCGGCATAAAAGGCGGCACTGGCCGGCGGATTGGCAACATAGAGCAGCAGGAAGCTGGGAGCGGAGGAGGGAGGGTTCATGCCGCCATCCTACCACCGGCTCCTGACAACCCTCTGTCAGGAGTGTCGCCGCCGCGGAGTGGCATGTTTTTTCACGACCAGCCCGGCTTCGGTCCGCACCAGCCGGCGCAGCTCGGCCGGTGCCACCGCCTCCGCCATCCGGCCGTAGGACAGCACCCAGTGCGCCAGCCAGCGGAGGGAGTAGGTGTAGAGCGAAAACTCCATGCCGCCGTCGCGGGAAGACTCCTCGATGAGCGTCGCAAAACTCTCCCGCCGGGCGCGCTCCAGCGCCTCCTGCGCGACCCAGATCCGCGCCGGCTGGGTCCGGCCGCGCCGGTCGGCTTCCTCCAGATGGCGGCGCAGCGAGAAATCGGGCCGGGGCGGGAAGGTCTCCGCCCGCAGTTCCAGCCGCCGGATGCGGTCGAGGCGGAACCGCCGCAAATCCTGGCGCAGCCGGCACCACGCCACCAGATACCAGGCCCCGTCCTGATACACGACCCCGAGCGGCTCCACATCGCGCGCCGTCTCGGCATCGCGTTGGCGGCCGTGGTAGGTCAGGCGCAGCACGCGCCGCTGCACCGCGCCCTGCTGCACCGGGAGGAGCATCGGCGGCGGCCCGCCCTCCGCCCCGGCGGGAGCCGGGCCCACAATCACCGTCTGCCGCACCAGCCGCTCCATCTGGTCCTGGTGCTCGCGCGGCAGCACGGCCCGGAGCTTGTCCAGCGCCGCCGTGACCGGCGCGTGGAGCGAGGCATCCGTGAACTGCTTCACCAGCTCGCCGCCGACAAACAGCGCCGCCGCCTCCTCGGCGGTGAACATCACCGGGGGCAGGTGGTAGCCCTTGAGCAGGCTGTAGCCCACGCCGGCCTCGCCGGAGATCGGCACGCCGGATTCGCCCAGCGCCGCCATGTCGCGGTAGATGGTCCGCTCCGTCACCGAAAAATGCTCCGCCAGCTCACGGGCCCGCACGAGGCGCCGCCCCTGCAGGTACATTACCATCGCCACCAACCGGTCGGTCCTGTTCATCATCCGCCAGCTTGGCCGCCCGCCCCCGCCTTGTCGCGCCAAATTCCCGCCGGCACCCCATGCCGCATGATTGCATCCGCGGCTCGGAAGGGTAGCCTGGCCTTGCCGTGCCCAGCCCGACTCCTTCCCCCCCGCTCTCCTCCGCCCCGCCGCCGCCGGCGGCTCCGGTCTTCCATGTGCAGGGCCTGACCAAGGTCTATGGCACCGGCACCGCGCAGGTGCGCGCCCTCGATGGCGTCGACCTCGACCTTTACCCGGGCGAGCTGGTCGTGCTGCTCGGCCCCTCCGGTTCCGGCAAGACCACCTTGCTCAACCAGCTCGGTGGCCTCGATATCCCCACCTCGGGCGAGTTGCGCTACCGCGACATCGACCTAACCCACGCCACCGAAGAGCAGCTGACCATGTACCGGCGCGAGTCCGTGGGTTTCATTTTCCAGTTCTACAACCTCATCCCGAGCCTGACGGCCCGCGAGAACGTCGCGCTCATCACCGAAATCGCCTCCCACCCGCTCCCCGCGGAAGAGGCGCTGGGCATGGTCGGCCTGTCCCCCCGCCTCGACCACTTTCCGGCCCAGCTTTCCGGCGGGGAACAGCAGCGCGTGGCCATCGCCCGCGCCATCGCCAAGCGTCCGTCCGTGCTCCTTTGTGACGAACCCACGGGCGCCCTCGACGTCCGCACCGGCATCGTCGTCCTCGAAGCCATCGAACGCGCCAACCGCGAGCTGGGCACCCTCACCGTCATCATCACCCACAACGCGGTGATGGCCGACATGGCCGACCGCGTCATCCACTTCATGGACGGCAAGGTCCTGGACGAGCGGCGCAATGCCGTCCGCGCCGCGCCCTCGACCCTGAAGTGGTGATTTTTTTCGCCGTGCCATGATCAGCCTCCTCGACCGCAAGCTGCTCCGCGACCTGAAGCGCCTCAGGGGCCAGGCGGTCGCCGTGTCGCTCGTGATGGCCTGCGGTCTGGCCATGCTCATCATGGCGCGAAGCCTCATCACCTCGCTCGACGGCACGCGTGACGCCTACTACCAGAGCAACCACTTCGCCGAGGTCTTCGCCTCGCTCAAGCGCGCGCCCAACCACCTCGAGACGCAGCTCGCCGCCCTGCCGGGCGTGGCGGGCGTGCAGACCGACATCGCCGTGCCGGTCACCCTGGACATGCCGGACATCGACGAGCCCGCCAGCGGGCTGGTGCGCTCGATGCCGGATTTCGGCGAACCGGAACTGAACCGCCTTTTCCTCCGGCGCGGCCGGTGGCTCTCCCCGGGGTCTCGCGGGGAGGTGCTCGTCGGCGAAGCCTTCGCTTTGGCCAACCACCTTGAGCCAGGGCAATCGCTCACGATTTTGCTCCATGGCCGGCGCCAAACCTTCCTCATCGCCGGCATTGTCCTTTCCCCGGAGTACATCTTCGAATCGCGCCCCGGGGCCGCCCTGCCCGACAGCCGCACCTACGGCATCTTCTGGATGCCCTACAAGGAGGTGGCCACCGCCTTCGACCTCTACGGCGCCTTCAACCATCTCTCTCTCGTGCTCTCCCCAGGGACTGATCCCGACCCCATCGTCACCGCGGTGGACGGCCTGCTGCGGCCCTATGGTGGCTTCGGCGCCTACAGCCGCAAGGACCACCCGTCGCACATCCGCGTATCGGATGAAATCCGTGTGCTCCGCATCCTCTCCATCGGCTTTCCGGCGATTTTCCTGACCGTGGCGGCGTTCATGACCAACGCCGTCCTCACGCGCCTACTCGCCCTCCAGCGCGAGCAGATCGCGATCCTCAAGGCCTTCGGCTTCACCAACCGGCAGATCGTCACCCATTACCTCAAGTTTGCCGCCGTGATGGTGGTCGGCGGCACTGTGGGCGGCACGCTCGGCGGCATCGGCCTCGGCATGAAGCTGGTGCGGATGTACGACCTGTTCTTCCGCTTCCCCAATCTCGAATTCCAGCTCGACCGCAGCGCCGTAGCCATCGCCCTCAGTGTCGGCCTCGGCGCCGTCATCGCCGGCGTGCTGGGCGCCGTCCGCAAGGCCGCACGCCTCCCGCCGGCCGAAGCCATGCGCCCGGAGCCACCCGCCAATTTCCGTCCGTCCCTCGTCGAGCGCGCCGGGCTGGGCCGGCTGTTCACGCACTCCTTCCGCATCGCGCTGCGCAACATCGAGCGCCGGCCCGTGCAGGCCCTCTTCACCATCGCCGGCCTGGCCCTCGGCACCGCCCTGCTGATCCTGCCGAACACCTTCAAGGCCGGCATCGCCCAGATCCTCGATTTCCAATGGGATGTGGTCCAGCGCCAGGATCTCACGCTCGGCCTGACCGAGGTTTCCTCCACCACCATTGTCCATGAATTGGAGCACCTGCCCGGCGTGCTCACCGTCGAACCGGGCCGCCTCGCCGCCGTCCGCCTGCATTTCCAGGGCCGCAACCGCCAGATCGCCATCCGCAGCCTCAATTTGGACGGTCGCCACAACCGCACCGTCGATCCGCAGCTCCGCGAGGTGCCGCCCCAGACCGACGGCCTCACCCTCTCCGCCAAGCTGGCCGAGGTGCTGGGGGCGCAGGTGGGCGACACCCTCGTGGTCGAGGCCTTGGAAGGCCGGCGCCTGACCAAAGAGGTGACCCTCACCGCCCTGGCCGACGATTTCACCGGCATCGCCGCTTACATGGAGTTGCACGCCCTCAACCGCCTGCTGGGCGAAGGCGATGTCGTGAGCAGCGCCAGTCTCACCGTCGATGCCGCCCATAAGTCGGAATTCCTCCACGCTCTCAAAGGCATTCCGCGGGTCAACACCGTGGCGGTGAAGGACACCATGCGGCAGAGTTTCCGGGAGACCACGGCACAGAGCATGGGGCTCATCCAGACCATCTACCTGACTTTCGCCGTCATCGTGGCTTTTGGCGTCATCTACAACAACGCCCGCATCTCCCTGGCCGAGCGGGCGCGTGAACTGGCCACCCTGCGTGTCATCGGCATGACCCAGGGCGAGGTCGCTGCCGTCATTGTTTTTGAACTGGGCGTGCTCGCCGCCATCGCCCTTCCCGCCGGCCTGCTGCTGGGTACGGGATTTGCCTCGGTCATCATTCATTCCGTCAACACCGAGACTGTCCGCCTGCCCCTGGTCTTCACCAGCTACACCTACGCCTTCGCCCTCATTGTGGTGGCCGCCGCCTCGGTGTTCTCAGCGCTGGTTGTCCTCCGCAAACTCAAGCAACTTGACCTTATCGGCGCCCTCAAGGCCCCGGAATGAGCTGGCGCCAAATTATGCAATTCCCCGCCCAGAACTCCTAATCCGGTCATTGCCCCCGTTTCCGGCGCCGCCTTTTTTTCCTTCACCCTCACTTTCCCCTCATGAGATCCCCCCTGCCCTCCGGTCCCCGTCCCCGCCGCTTCCGCTGGCTGCCCTATGCCCTGGGCGCCGCCCTGATCGTCGTGGTGGGCTTTGGCCTGCGTCCGAAACCCGCCCTCGTCGAGACCGCCCGCGCCGCCTTCGGCCCGCTGCGGGCCACGGTCAGCGAGGAGGGCAAGACACGCATCAAGCAGCGTTACGTGGTTTCCGCCCCCGTCTCGGGTGAGCTGCGCCGCATCCCGTACAAGCCGGGTGCGGAGATCGTGGCGAATGAGACCCTGGTCGCCGTCATCGACCCGATGCCGGCCTCGCCGCTCGACGCCCGCAACCGCGCACTCGCCACCGCCCGGAAAAATTCCGCCACGACCCTGCTGGAAAAGACGCGTACTTCGCACGAACTCGCCAAGAGCGAGCTCCGCCGCATCGAGCAGATGTTCGCCTCCCGCACCGTCTCGCCGCAGGACTTGGAAAGCGCTCAGATGCGCGAGACCGCCGCTGCCCGCGAGGTGGCCGCCGCCGAGGGCACCCTGAGGCAAGCCGAGGCCGAACTGGCCGAGTCCCCCGCCACCGCGGGGACCGCCGCCCCGGCGCCGGTCGAGGTACGCTCCGCCGTCAGCGGCCGTGTGCTGCACGTCTTCCAGGAGAGCGTCCGCGTGGTGACGCAAGGCACCCCGCTCGTTGAGCTGGGTGATCCGGCCGACCTGGAGGTGGTGGTGGAAATGCTCTCCCGCGACGGCGCCGCCATCGCGCCCGGCGCGCGCGTCGAACTCGAGCAATGGGGCGGCCCCTTGGCGCTCGCCGGCCGCGTCCGCCTGGTCGAACCGGCGGCCTTCACCAAAATCTCCGCCCTCGGCGTCGAGGAGCAGCGCGTCAACGTCGTCGTCGACATCACCACGCCCCTGGCGCAGCGCCAGTCCCTCGGCGACAACTTCCGGGTCGAGGCCCGCGTCGTCCTCTGGGAGAATCCGCGCGTGCTGAAGGTCCCCTCGGCCGGACTTTTCCGGCGCGGCACCGCCTGGGCCGCCTACGTCATCCGGTCGGGCCGGGCGCGCCTGGTTCCCGTCCAGGCCGGCCGCACCAGCGGCACCGAAACCCAGGTCGAAGCCGGCCTGCAGGAGGGCGACGAGGTCATCCTCTATCCCGGCGACCGCGTGCACGACGGGCAGCGCGTCGCGCCGATCGAGGTCTGAGCCGGCCCGGGCCGAGGCCGGGCCCTCCGCCTGGCCCTCCGCCCTCGACACCCACGCCGTCTGCACAGGGGAGCAGGTGGAAATCGGCCGCGACCTCTCCCTCCGCCGCCGGCCTGGCAAGGAAGCCGTGGCCGCGGGCCGCTGCGCCCGGCCAATATCTGCACAAACATCCCGAGAAATTGAGCAGTGAGCGCGGTTGCGGGCGGCGCCGCCCCGGTGTTGACTGGCGGGCAATGAACTACGACTGGGCTGAACTCAAGCAAGGCTCCGTGTCACCGGCTGACGCGGTCGCCCTCATCCCCAACGGCTCCCGCGCCTTTTTGCATGGCGGCGCCGCCACCCCCACCATCCTCGTGGAGGCGTTGGCCGCACGGCAGAACCTGGAGGCCCTGCGCCTTTACCATGTGCATACCGAGGGGCCGATGCCGGTCTTCAACCCGGAATGCCAGGGCCGCATCCGCTCCGTCTCCCTGTTCACCGGAGCCGCCGCCCGCACGGCCATCGCCGAGGACCGGGCCGATTTCATGCCGGTGTTCCTCTCCGACATCCCCTACCTCTTCAATACCGGCCGTCTGCCCATTGACGTCGCCATCGTCCAGCTCTCGCCCCCCGACAAGCATGGCTGGTGCACCCTCGGCAGCTCGGTGGACTGCGCCCGCGCGGCCTTTGACAACGCCCGGATCGTGATCGCCGAGATCAACGAGCAGATGCCGCGCACCCACGGCGAGTCCTTCGTGCCGTTCTCCAAGATCACCGCCTTCGTCGCCACCAACCGCCCCATGCACCAGCACCCCCCCGAGCCGGAGAGCGAGGTCGAGGGGCGCATCGGCGCGATCATCGCCGATCTGGTCGAGGATGGCTCCACCCTGCAACTCGGCATCGGCGCGATCCCCGACGCCGTTCTCAGCCGTCTGCACCACAAGCGCGACCTCGGCGTCCACACCGAAATGTTTTCCGACCGCCTCGTGCCGCTCGTCGAATCCGGCGCCGTCAACAACCGCTTCAAGACCGTCTACCCGAAACGCATCGTCACCGCCTTCTGCGTGGGCACCCAGCGGGTCTTCGACTTCATCCACGACAACCCCTTCGTCGCGTTCTTCGGCTCCGACAAGACCAACGACACCGCCACCATCCGCCGGAATCCGAAGGTCGTGGCCATCAATTCCGCGATCGAGATCGACCTCACCGGCCAGGTCTGCGCCGACTCGATGGGGCACAAAATCTACTCGGGCATCGGCGGCCAGATGGACTTCATCCGCGGCGCCGCCCTCTCGCCCGGCGGCAAGCCCATCATCGCCCTCCCCTCCACCGCAAAAAGTGGAAAGATCTCGCGCATCACCGCCGAGCTGAAGCCCGGTGCCGGCGTCGTCACCACCCGCGGCCATGTGCACTGGGTCGCCACCGAGTTCGGCGCGGTCAACCTCCAGGGCAAGACCATCCGCGAACGGGCCGAAGCCCTCATCAGCATCGCCCACCCGGATTTCCGCCCGGAGCTGCGCCGGACCGTGGCCGGCCTGCGCCACTTCCGTTTCGACTGAGCCGTGGCGGGAGGATGGTGCCCGCGCGCCGATGCTCCGCCGCAAACGGGGAATGCCGCCGGGCGGCTGCGGCCGGGCGGCCCGCGCCGGCCCGCGGGAAGCCCCGGAGGCGCTACGCCCGCCGCCGGGATAGGGTGCCCAGAATTGGTGTGCCTTCGGGTTCATCCCCGGCTTCACTCCGCTGTCCCCTCCTCGTCCTGCCCCCATCACCCGCCATGCCCGACTTCCTCCATCTCGGCACCTACACCAACGACGGAAAATCCGTTGGCATCCATGCGGTGCCGTTCGACGGGGTGGCGGGGGCTTTCGGCACCCCCCGCCCGGCCGCCGCCGCCTCGAACCCGACCTTTCTCGCCCGCTCTCCGAATGGACCCCGGGTCTACTCCCTCGATGAATCCGGAACGGTGGGCGGCCGGCCGGGCGGCGCGGTCTCGGCCTTTTTGCCCGCGGCGGACGGAACCCTGCACCGCCTCAACACCGTGGCGAGCGGCGGCAGCGGCGGTGCCCACCTCGCCCTCGACCGGACCGGACGGACCGCCACCCTGGTGAGCTATCATGGCGGCACGGTCACGTCCTTCCCGCTGGCGCCCGACGGCCGGGTGCAGCCTCCGGCCTCCCACCTGCCGGTCGCCGGCCGGACCGGACCGCATCCGTCCCGGCAGGACAAGCCGCATCCGCATTCGCTCACTTTCGCCCCGGACAACCGCTTTGCCTACGTCTGCGACCTCGGCACCGACTCCATTCTCCGGTTCCGCTTCGATGCGGCCACCTCCCGGCTGACGCCCGACGGCCGGACGGCCACCGCCCCCGGCTCCGGCCCGCGTCACAGTGTGTTTACGCCGGACGGACGGTTTCTCTACGTCATCAACGAACTCGACTGCACCCTCACCTCCTGGGCCTGCGACCCCGGCACGGGCGGCCTCACCGCGGGCCCGGCCGTCTCCACCCTGCCCGCCGGCTTCACCGGCCCGAACCTCTGTGCAGAAATCCGACTGCATCCCAACGGACGCTTCCTCTACGGTTCCAACCGCGGACACGACAGTCTGGCCGTCTTCCGGCGGGAGGAGTCCTCCGGGGCTCTGACCTTGCAGCAGCTAGAGCCGTGCGGCGGAGGCCACCCCCGCCATTTCGCCCTCTCGGCCGACGGGCGCTGGCTCGTCTGCGCCAACCGCGATGCAAACAATGCCGTGCTCTTCGCCGTGGCACCCGCGACGGGGCAACTCGCCCCCACCGGCCGGTCCGTGGCCGTCCCCCAGCCCGTCTGCGTCCTGCTGCCATAGGGGCCGGCCGCCCGAGACACCGCCCCCCGCGCCGGGCCGCCGGGTGCCGCGCACCCCGGGGCGAGGCAAGATCGGCCGCCCCCGGCCCACCCGGCCGCTTCCGCTCAAAACGCCGTCTCTCCGTCAGCCGCAGGCCTGGGTTTCGGCAGCACGAGCAGGGTGTAATAGCCCAATAGGGCGAGGCCCGCACAGACGAGCAGGAACCAGTCGCCATGCTCCGTATAAAAACTCCGCCGGCCGCGCCAGCGGGCGTCGCGCGTGACGGTGACCGTCCGGGCACCGCGGAAATACACGCTGCCGGCCTCGTTCGTCAGCACCGACCGGATGTTGCCGTACTCGTCGATCCAGCCGCTCCAGCCGCCATTGCCGCAGCGCAGCAGGGGACGGCGGTTCTCGACCGCACGCAGCACAGAATGGGCGGCATGCTGATAAGCCGCGCCACCCTCGCCGTACCAAGCGTTGTTGGTCAGCACGGCCAGCATCTCCGCCCCGGCCCGGGTGCTGGCGCGGGCCAGCCCGGGGAAGAGGTCCTCGTAGCAGATGAGCACGCCGACCGGCACGCGGGTCACCCCGAAATTGAGCGGGAGGGGCCGGGCGCTGTCCCCGGGGATAAAGTCGCCCCCGATCGGCACAAATTTTTCCAACCAGCCGAAAAGGGGGCGCAGCGGGATGTATTCGCCAAAGGGGACGAGGTGACGCTTGGCGTAGACGGGGTACTGGACGCCGGCCGCGGGATCGACCACGCAGGCGGCGTTGCGCCATTGCTCCTCCGGTGTGCGCGGCTGGTCGACCGAGACGGTGCCCAGCAGCAGGGGCTTGCCGGTCCGATGGGCGATGGATTCCAGCCACGGCACGACGCCCGGGTCGCGTTGCAAGGCATAGGGCACCACCGCCTCGGGCCAGACGATGATCTCGGGGGCGCCGGAGGCATTGGCCTGGGCCGTGGTCTGCTCGATGAGGCGGAGGATGCCCGGACCGCTGGCCGGATCCCATTTTTCCGACTGGGGAATGTAGGGCTGCACGACGGCGGCCCGGACGAGTTGCTGGCGCTGCTGGCCGAAAAAATCGCCCACAAACGGAAAGGTGCCCGCCATCAGTACGATCAGGGCGACGGTGAATTCCGGGCTGCGCTTGCGGAGGCCCGTGGCCCCCTCGAAAAAGATCCGGTGGGCATAGGCGGCGGCACCGAGGTTGAAGGCGATCAGCACAAACGAGATCACCCAAGCCCCGCCGTAGGCCGCCACCTGCAACAGGGCGGGTTTCTGCCACTGGCTCGCCGCCAGTGGCAGCCAGGGAAATCCGGTGCAGAGGTGGCTGCGCACCCACTCCAGCAGCACCCAGGCCGAGGCCAGGCCAAGCACGGCGAGGATCCGGACGAAGGCGCGGTGCCCCTGCAACCGGGGGATGGCCCAGCCGGCCCCGAGGTACCAGAGCCCCGTCAGCAATCCCATGAACGGCCCGAGCAAAAACAACCCGGCCCAGGTCACATGATACAGCCAGGCCAGCAGCGCCGTCCACGCCGCCACCTGGGCACCCAGCACCGTCCCGGCATACAGCCGCCAGGGCGGGCGGCGGTAGGCCCAGAGCGTGGCCGGGATCGCCAGGGCATAAGCCGCCTCACCCTGGTTCAGCGGGGGAAACGCGGCATAGGTGAGGAACGCCGTGCCGGCGAACACCGCCAGCGCCCAGCCAAGGTGCGGGTGCTTCTCCCACAGCGTGGGCTGCGGATCGTAGGGATCGGGGGCGAGTGGGATGGACATTTGACGGAGCCGGTTTACAGGCGAAAATGAATCGCTGGCAAGCAAGCTCCTACATCAACGCCCTCCGTGCACCCCTTGTAGGAGCCTGCTTGCCGGCGATTCCGCCCGCTTCGACCTGTAGGAGCTTGCTTGCCAGCGATCCTTCGTGGGCCGGGTTGCACTCATCCTCAGGCATGTCCTATCACCCCATACTTGGACACGCGGCCCTGCGCCGCGGGCGCGATTCGCAGCCGGAGGCCGAATACTTCCTCACCCTATGCACGCACCATCGCGGGTCGGGCCTACCTCACCCAGCCTTGGTCGCAACTCTATTGAAGGAAGCGATCGCGATGTCGGCCGAATGATGCCCGCCTTGACGTTTTCCTGTAGCTTTTTCTGAACCCCTACCGGGCCGGATTGATTTCGCGGGGGGGGGACGATGGCCGCAGTATGATTACCGGGCCGAAGATTGGTGG
>CAISJA010000039.1 GCA_903885525.1 uncultured Opitutaceae bacterium | reverse complement strand
CGCACGCCGGCGGCGGGCACGACCTCGTAGCGGGTGATGACGGGGCCGACATGGATCTCGCCCAGGCTCACCTCGACGCCGAATTCGCCGAGGATACGGAGGAGGTTGGCGGCGTTCTGGCGGTGCTCCTCGTCGCTGTCGGCGGCGGAGAGGCGGACCTGCTCCTTCAGCAGCTTGAGCGGGGGGAACTCGTAGGTCTGGTCGTCGCTCTGCGGGAGGATGACCCTCGCCTTCTTGGTTTCCTCGGGCTTGACGATGTTGAGCTCGATCTTGCCGGCGGCGGCGGCGAGGGGGGCGGTGTCCGTGGCGGGCCGGGCGGCGGCCGGGCGGGCCGGTTCCGGGGCCGGCCGGACGGGCGGCGGGGCGGGTGCGGTGAACGGGTCTCCTTCCTTTGGGAGCACGAGGTTTTGGGTCTGGCCGAGCGGTTGGGGGATGGGGCCGGGTTTGCCCGCGGCGGCACCTGGGCCGGCGGCGGCGGTGACGGCCCGTTCATGGGCGGCCTGCTCGCGCAGTCGGCGCTGTTCCTCGCTTTGCGCGGCCCGGAGGGCGGCGCGGCGCTTGCGCCACTCGGCAAAAAGATGCACCAACCGTTCGATCTCCATCCCGATGTCGCGGGTGAAGATGAACAGCAGGCCCACGCTGTAGAAGGTGCCGAGAATCAAGGCGCTGCCGAAGACCCCGAGCGTATCCTTGAGCAGACCGTCGTAGACGCCGCGGCCCAGGGCCCCGCCCGGTCCGGAGGGGAAGAAATCGTGGTTGGTGAAGAACGCGTCCTGCATGGCCACGAGCCCGGAGAGGGAAACGAGGCAGAACAACATCGCCACGAGGCGGGCCGAAGCGTTCTTCCGGGCACTGCGCAGGTAGATGTGGGTCATCCAAAACAGAAAGACCGGGACCAGCCAGGTCGAGACGCCCAGCAGGTAGTAGCTGTAGGCCGAATAATAGGCGCCAAAGAGCCCGACCAGATTGGTGGCGACTGGATTGGAGGTCTTGAGCGTTGTTTGCTCGGGAATGAAATCCACCAGGGCGACGAAAAGCAGCAGCCCGAACACCAGGCAGGCAAAGCCCGCCAGCCAGTGGGGCCGGTGCCGCGGCGCCTCAAACGAGGGGTCGTTGTCCTTTGGATTTGATCTCTCCGCTTTGGCCATTTCTTGTCGGTCGGTTGACCTTTCGCATTGCTGGGCTATCAGCTTGGGGGGTCAATGTAAATTCCCTGATCGCCAACTGCCGAACTCTTTTTCTCTGCGGATGATGCCCCATTTCAAATTTCGACCGCTCTACCAGGCCCGGGTCTGGGGCGGACGCGGTTTGGCGCAGGTGCTGGGGCGCACTTTGCCCGTGGCCGGGCCGGTGGGGGAGAGCTGGGAAATCGTCGACCGGCCCGAAGCCCAGTCCGTGGTCGACCACGGCCCCCGGGCCGGACAAACCTTGCAGGACCTGGTCCGCACCCTGGGGGCCGAGCTCATGGGGCCGGCCTGGCCGTCGGGCCGCCGGTTTCCGATTCTGGTGAAGTGGCTTGATTGCCGGGAGCGGCTGAGCCTGCAGCTGCATCCCCCGGCGGCCGTGGCCGCCGCCCTCGCGGGCGAACCGAAGACCGAAAATTGGTATGTGGTCCGGGCGGCTTCCGGTGCGGCCGTGCTGGCCGGGCTGAAGCCGGGCCTGGGACGGGACGACCTTGCCCAGGCCCTGCAGCGCGGCACCGTGGAGGCCTGCATCCGCCGCCTGCCGGTGCAGGCCGGGGATTCGCTCCTGGTCCACAGCGGGGTGATGCATGCGATCGATGCGGGCTGCCTGATTCTGGAGGTCCAGCAAAATTCCGACACCACTTACCGCGTCGACGATTGGGGGCGGACCGGTCTGGACGGCCGGCCGCGTCAGCTGCATCTGGCGCAAGCACTCGCCTGCCTTGATGCCATGCCGGAGGAGGAGTGCCGTCTGGTATCATCCTCCGGGCCGGCCACTGCCTTGCTCGCCGAGTGCGCCGCCTTCCGTCTTATCCGGCATGTCCTGCCACCGGGGGGGCAGCTCCGCTACCGGCCGGGGACGGAGCCGCGGATCCTGTCGGTGGTCGAGGGTACCCTGGCCGATCGCAGCGGTGGCCGCGTTCCTGCCGGCGACAACCTGCTGCTGCCTGCGGCGGGGGATTTTCTGTTTGTCGCGGAAGATCAGGCGGTGGTCCTGGTGACGGAGGGGTTTGCCCGCCCGCCGGCATGAATCTGTACCCGGCCAGAGCGTGTCCCGGATGCGGCGTCCGCGGTTCAAGCGGCGGCGGGGCCTTGCCCGCTTCGCCATCCCGTCCCTGGCCCGGGGCAGAATGCCGGTCGAAAGACTGGCGGGACGCGCCAGAGTCTGATCCAGTCGCTTGAAAAGAAAAAACCTTAGCATACCGTCCCCGGTTCCGTATGAGCGAATCCACCACCAGCCCTGCTGACAATCCGTCCAATCCGATCCCGGCCGCCTCACCGCAGCCGGAAGCCGCTGCCGCCGCCGGCCCGGCGCAGTCCTCCTGGGAGGAGCAGATCGCCGCGGCCAAAAAGGAGGCCGCCGCCGCCCAGGATCGCTACCTGCGCTCGGTGGCCGACCTGGAAAATTTCCGCAAACGCACCGTGCGCGAGAAGGATGACCTTCGCCAGTTCGCGACAGCCGGCTTGATGGAGGACGTCATCCCGATCCTGGACAACCTCGGCCTCGGGCTGGCCGCCGCCCGGCAGCAGACCGACGTCAAGGGCATCATCGACGGCGTCGGCCTCGTGCTCGAGCAGTTCAAGAGCAAGCTGTCCCGCCACGGTCTGAAGGAAATCTACCCCTCCGGGGCGGCCTTTGATCCGCACCAGCATGAATGCATCGCCCACCAGCCCAGCCCCGAGGTGGAGGCCGAAAAGGTCATCCAGGTGGTGCGCGCGGGCTATGCCCTCAACGGCCGGCTGCTCCGCCCGGCCTCGGTGATCGTCTCCAGCGGCCCGGCCCGGCCCGACGCGGCGGAAGGAGTGGTGATCTGACATGGCTGCCAAGAAGGACGACTATTACGAGCTGCTCGGTGTGGCCAAGGGTGTCACCGTGGAGGAGCTGAAAAAGGCCTACCGCAAGAAGGCCGTGCAGTTTCACCCCGACAAGAATCCCGGCAACAAGGAGGCCGAGGAGATGTTCAAGAAGGTCTCCGAGGCATACGAGGTGCTGAAGGACCCGGAGAAACGCGCGGCCTACGACCGCTTCGGCCACGCCGCCTTCCAGCAGGGCGGGCCGGGCCCGCGCGGCGGGCCGGGCGGGCCGGGCGGCGGGGGCGGCTTTCACGATCCCTTTGACATTTTCCGCGAGGTCTTCGGCCAGCAGGGCGGCGGCGGGGGGGGCGGCGGGATCTTCGACGAATTTTTCGGCGGCGGCGGGGGCGGCGGCGGCGGTCGCGGTTCCGACCTGCGCTATGACCTGGAGATTACCCTCGAGGAGGCGGCCCACGGGGTGGAGAAGGAGATTTCCTTCCGCCGCCTCGGCGCCTGCTCGCATTGCGACGGCACCGGCGCGGAGCCCGGCTCGAAACGCACCACCTGCCCGACCTGCCGCGGCGCCGGCCAGGTGACGGCTTCGCGCGGCTTCTTCCATGTCCGCCAGGTGTGCCCGGGTTGCCATGGCACCGGCCACCGGTTCGAGAAGGTCTGCGCCAAGTGCGGGGGCGAGTGCCGGGTGCAGGAGAGCACCAAGATCAACATCCGCATCCCCGCCGGCGTGGACACCGGCTCGAAGCTCCGCTCCTCCGGCAACGGCGAGGCGGGCGTGCTCGGCGGCGAGGCCGGCGATCTCTACCTCGTCATCCACGTCAAGGAGCACGAGGTCTTCGAGCGCCAGGGCGACGATCTGTTCACGGAAATTCCGATCAAGTTCACCCTCGCCACCCTCGGCGGCACCATCCAGGTGCCGACCCTGCAGGGCAAAGCCACGCTCAAGATTCCCGCGGGCACCCAGTCGGGCACCACTTTCCGTCTGAAGGGGCGCGGCATGCCGCACCTCCGCGGCAGCTCCCAGGGCGACCAGCTCATCCGCGTGCATGTCGAGGTGCCGGCCTCCCTCACGGGCGAGCAAAGGAAGAAGCTCGAGGATTTCGCCGCCGCCTGCGGCGACGCCGACGAGCCCGTGGCCAAGAGCTTTTTCGACAAGGCGAAGAAATTCTTTTAGGCCGCGCGCCCGCCGCAGGGTGCCGGTGCCGGACAAAAACCTTTCCATGCCGGGCCTCCCGGTCTATCCGTGCCATCCGTGGTTGCGTTGCATAATCCCAAACTCTTCACCCTGGCCCAGGCGGTGGAGGCCCGTGCCGCACTGCGGCGGGACGGAAAGCAGCTCGTGCTGACCAACGGGGTCTTCGACCTCCTGCACACCGGCCACCTCTCCTACCTGCAGCAGGCGCGGACGCGGGGCGACGCCCTGTTCATCGCGCTCAACTCCGACCGCAGCGTGCAGCAGCTCAAGGGACCGCTGCGCCCGGTGCAGGGCGAGGCCGAGCGCGCCTTCGCCCTCGCCGCCCTCGCCTGTGTGGACGGGGTGGTGGTTTTTGCCGGCCAGCGGCTGGCCGGGGAGATCCGCGCCCTCCAGCCGGACGTCTATGCCAAGGCCGGCGACTACACGCTGGAAAAACTGAACCCCGAGGAGCGCGAGGCGCTGCAGGCCGTGGGCGCGCGCATCGAGTTCCTGCCTTTTCTGCCCGGGTTCAGCACCACGGGCCTCATCGCCCGGATCCAAGCGGCGGGGGAGGTCTGACCATGCGCCTGGTCATCCTCGGATCCGGCCGCGGCAGCAACGCCGAAGCCATTTTGCTGGCCCAGCAGGAGGGCCGGCTCGGGCCGGCGCGGGTGGAGGGGATTTTTTCAGACCAGCCCGGGGCGGGCATTCTCGCCCTCGGTCCGCGCTTCGGCGTGCCGGCGGAATTTGTCGATCCGGCACCCTTCCGGACCAAACTGGAGGGGCCGGGCGAGGCGCGTTTCATCGCGGCGGTGCAGGCCGCTCGGCCCGACCTGGTGGTGCTCGCCGGGTTCATGCGCGTGCTCAAGCCCGGTTTTTTGCAGGCCTTCGCCGGCCGGATCATCAACCTGCACCCGAGTTTGCTCCCGCAATTCCCCGGCCTGGACGGCATCGGCCAGGCGCTGCGCGCCGGGGTGAAGGTCACCGGTTGTACCGTCCACTACGTCGCGCTCGAAGTCGATGCCGGCCGGATCATCGACCAGACTCCGGTGCCGGTGCGGCCGGACGACACCCTCGAAACGCTCGGCGGGCGCGTCCACGCTGCGGAGCACGCCCTGCTGCCGGCCGTCATCGCCCGGCTGAGCGAAGGGCGGATGGATCAACCACGAGCGCCCACCAGCCCGCCCGGATGAATACTCCGGAGCCGGCGGGCCAGGCCGTCACAGCCTGACCCGGCAGGTGCCGGAGCGGGTTTTCTGCACTTGGTTGCCATTAGTCTTGATGCGCACTGGCAAAACCGGCGGATTCAGCCCATGCCTGTCATCGAACTGAAAGTGGAAGTCGCCCCCGGGGCCGGCCCGGCGATCGAGGATTTGCTGGGCGAAGCCGAGGAACAGCGGCTGATGGTCCTGGAAGACAAGCCCTCGGGACGGGCCTGGCTGACGGGTTATTTTACTGATGAGGCGGAGGCGAAATCAGCCTGGACGGCGCTGTCCGCGCGGCTTGATCCGGAGTGGCAGGCCACTGCCGCCGAGCTGCACGAGCTGCCGGACGCCGATTGGAAGGAGAGTTACCGGGCGCACTTCAAGGCGTGGCAGTTCGGTCCGCTCCACTGGGTGCCGGTGTGGGAACGGGAGACGTTCCGGCTGCCCGCCGGCCATCAGGTGCTGTGGCTCGATCCCGGGATGGCTTTCGGGACGGGCAACCACGAGACCACCCGGCTGGTGGTGGAGCGGCTGGTGCAGTTCGCGGGCGAGCGCGGTCTGGCCGGCCGGGTGCTCGATGCCGGCTGCGGCTCAGGCATCCTCGCCTTGTCTGCCGCCCGACTTGGTTTCCCCCGCCCGGCCGCTTTCGACAATGATCCCGTGGCGGTCGAGGTCAGCCGGGAAAATGCGGCGCTCAACGACCTCGCCGGACGGGTGGAGTTTTTCACCGGGGATCTGGTGACCGGACTGGCCGGCCGGCCGGCTGAGTTGGTGATGGCGAACATCCAGTCGGACGTGCTGCTGCGTTTCTCCGGGGAACTGCTTGGAGCCGTGGTGCCCGGCGGCTGGCTCGTCCTGAGCGGCATCCTAGCGCGCGAGCTGCCCCAGGTGCGCGATGGCTTTGCCGCCGCGGCACCGGGCTGGCGGTGGGAAACCCGCGAGATGGGCGAATGGGCCGATCTGCTGCTGGTGAGGCCCGGCGCCTAGCCAAGCGGGCAGGCCGGCGGGCGGGGAGAATCGCCCAGACCACCACTCAGAACAGGTCCACGGGGGTCCGGGACATGAAATCCTCCATGTAGGCGGTGGTCGCCTTGCCCTCGATGAACGTCGGGTCGCTCATGATCGCCTTATGGAGTGGGATGGTGGTCTTGATCCCGCGGACCAGATACTCGCTCAGGGCGCGGTAGGAACGTTGTAACGCCACCTTGCGGGTCGGGCCGTAGCAGATGAGCTTGCCGATCATGCTGTCGTAGTACGACGGGATGGTATACCCACTGTAGACGTGGGAGTCGACGCGGACGCCATGGCCGCCCGGGGCGTAGTAGAGGCTGATGGTGCCGGGGGAGGGGGCGAAATTGCGGGCCGGATCCTCGGCATTGATGCGGCACTCGATGGCGTGCTTGGTGAAGGTGATGTCGCTCTGGTCGAAAGACAATTTTTCGCCGTTGGCCACCTTGATCTGCTCCTTGATCAGGTCGATGCCGGTGACCTCTTCAGTCACGGGATGCTCGACCTGGATCCGGGTGTTCATTTCGATGAAATAATAATTACCCTTCGGATCGACGAGGAATTCAATGGTGCCGGCGTTCTGATACTCGGCGGCTTCGGCGGCCTTCACCGCCACCTTGCCCATCTTCTTGCGCAGGTCGGCCGTCAGGAAGGGCGAGGGGGATTCCTCGATCAGCTTTTGGTGCCGGCGCTGGACGGAGCAGTCGCGCTCGCCGAGGTGCACCACATGGCCGTGGGAATCGGCGAGGATCTGAAATTCGATGTGGCGGGGGTTCTGGATGTAACGCTCGATGTAAACCGCCCCGTTGCCAAAGGCTTTTTCAGCCTCGGCGCGGGCGACGTGGTATTCCTTGGCAAACGAGACGTCGTTGTGGGCGATCCGCATGCCCCGGCCGCCGCCGCCGGCCACCGCCTTGATGATCACCGGATAACCGACCTTGCGGGCGACCTTGACCGCCTCCGCTTCGGTTTCCACCGGGCCATCGGAGCCGGGCACTGTGGGAACGCCGGCCTTGCGCACGGTATCCTTGGCGATGGACTTGTCGCCCATGATCCTGATGCTTTTGGACTTGGGGCCGATAAACTTGATGTTGCACGATTCGCACTGCTCGGCGAATTTCGCGTTCTCGGAGAGGAAGCCATAGCCCGGGTGGATGGCGTCGACGTCAGCAATTTCGGCGGCCGAAATGATCCGGTCCGCCCGCAGGTAACTGTCGGAGCTTTTCGGTCCGCCGATGCAGATGGCTTCGTCCGCCAGCTGGACATGCAGGGACTGGACATCGGCTTCGGAGTAGACTGCGAGGGTCTTGATGCCGAGTTCGCGACAGGCGCGGATGACCCGCAGGGCGATTTCACCGCGATTGGCGATAAGGATCTTCTGAATCATGGTTTAAGCAATCGGGCCGGACAGGAAAACCTGCCCGGCCATGGAGAGGGGTGGTGGGGCGATCAGGCGGCCTTGACCTTGAACAGGCGCTGGCCGTACTCGACCGGCTGACCGTTCTCGACCAGCACCTCGACCACGGTGCCCTTCACTTCGGCCTGGATCTCGTTCATGATCTTCATGGCTTCGATGATGCAGACCACGGCCTTTTCCTCGACCTTGCTGCCGACATCGACGAAGGACGGATTTTCCGGCGACGGGGAGCGGTAGAAGGTTCCTACCATGGGAGACTTCACAAAGAGGAAACCGGTGTCGTCGCTCACTGCCGGGGCGGCTGGAGTGGCCGTTGCAGGAGCCGCCTCACCCTTGGCGGGCAGCATCACAAAGGGATGAGCCGATCCAGCATTGGTGGGCCCTTCGTTAGAACCGCGTTTGATTTTGATCTTCAGACCCTCCTCCTCGATTTCAAAATCGGTGAGGTCGGAACGGGTCATCAGGTCGACGATCTGCTTAATTTGTTTGAGATCCAACGGTGTGCCTTGGTTTGGTTAGGAAATGGGTTAGAGACCAAATATGCTCAACCGTTCAAAAAGAAATCCACAGGGATTTCAATTTTTGAATTCGCTCAGCACATTTTAGAAGTAAAAAAATGTAAAATTCATTTTTTTCTATGGCTTATTATTGGATGAAATTTTCTGCTACTGCTCCATTACCATGCCTTTTCAAGGCTGGGAGAGTGTCGGAGTGCGAAAGCGATATGGGCCGGCAGCCTAGGGTTATTCGCCAGCAGTTCACAAAAATCCGCCTTTCACTAAATTAGGTTAAACCATCTTTATTTTGTGCCTGATTGCGATATTTTGCAGGAATCATGCATGGTTTTCGCATTTTTGCCCAACAATCGCCGGCCATCTGCTTGGGCTTTTTTCTGCTTTCCATGAGTCTGCCTGCCCCCATTTCAAATGCAGAGGATTATGTAGCGGCCACAGAGGCCTGGCGCGCTGATCGCGCCGCCCGGCTGACTTCTCCGGACGGCTGGCTGTCGCTGATCGGCCTCCATTGGCTGCAGGCGGGAGAAAACACAGTGGGCTCAGCCAAGGGCAATTTTATCCAATTTGCGGCCGGACCCGCCCATTTGGGGAAGGTGTCGCTGGCCGCGAGCGGAGCTGTCACGCTGGCTCCCGATGGGTCTGCCCGGCTGGAAGTCGACGGTCAGCTGCTGACCGGCCCGGTGAATCTCACCTATGGAGAAGGCAAGCCCAGTCTGGTGCGCGAGGGGACGATAAGTTTTTTTGTGATCAAGCGCGGGGACAAGCTGGGCCTCCGGGTCAAGGACACCGAATCACCCCGGCGGCGGCATTTCGCCGGTTTGGACTGGTACCCGGTTGATCCGGCCTGGCGGATCGAGGCCAGCTGGGTGCCCTATTCGCCCGCGCACGAAATCAGGATCACCAACGTGCTCGGGCAGACCTCCACCATGCCGGTTCCGGGCAAGGCTGTGTTTGCGCACGAGGGCAAAACCTATGAACTGATGCCGGTGGACGAAGGCGAGACGGAGCCCCTGTTCTTCATCCTGGCCGATGCTACCAGCGGCTCGGAAACCTACGGAGCCTCCCGGTTCCTATACGCCGAGCGGGCCAAGGACGGCAAAGTGGTGCTCGATTTCAACCGCGCCCAAAACCCGCCCTGTGCCTTCACGCCCTTTGCCACCTGCCCGCTGCCGCCGAAGGAAAACCGCCTGCCCTTCCCGGTCCGGGCCGGTGAGAAAAACTACCCGGGCGAATCACACTGAATGGGTCCTGCGGACAGGATGGGGGGCATTCAACTCCACTGCGGCCGCTTTCAGAGCGCGCCGGGGGCGGCGCTTGGGTCTGGTGAGGGGGCGGAAGTCCGGCCCGGTGGCTCCCGGCGGCGGACCCTTTTCTGGGTGCTCGCGGCTTGCCGCCGAGGCCCGGAGCAATAGCCTGCCCGCATGTCCACGCCATCCACCGGCCGTACGCCGGCCCTGGGGTTCATCTTTGTCACGCTCGTGCTGTCGATTGTCGGTATGGGACTGCTCATCCCCGTGCTGCCCAGGCTGATCGTCCAGATGCGCGGGGGCGACATGACGGAAGGATCGCATGCTTACGGCTGGATCGTGAGTGTCTATGCCCTGAT
>CAISJA010000038.1 GCA_903885525.1 uncultured Opitutaceae bacterium | reverse complement strand
TTCCATGACCCAGCCGGGGATCCGTCCCGCTGGCTGCCGACGACGCGCGACGAGCTCGACGCGCGGGGCTGGGACGAGGTGGACGTGATTCTCGTGTCGGGCGACGCCTACGTCGATCATCCGGCGTTCGGCACCGCCGTCGTCGGCCGCCTGATGGAGCGGGAGGGCCTCCGCGTCGCGGTCTTGCCGCAGCCCAACTGGCGCGATGATCTGCGCGATTTCCGGAAGCTCGGCACCCCGCGGCTGTTCTTCGGGGTCACCGCCGGCTGCATGGACTCGATGGTCAACCGCTACACGGCGGCGAAAAAGCCGCGCAGCGAGGACGCCTACACTCCGGACGGTGCCCAGGGTTTCCGGCCCGACTACGCCACCACAGTTTATACGCAGATACTGAAGAAGCTTTATCCCGACGTGCCCGTGCTGATCGGCGGGATCGAGGCCAGTCTGCGCCGGGTGACGCACTACGACTATTGGTCCGACACGCTCAAGCCCTCCATCCTGGCCGAGAGCGGTGCCGACCTGCTGGTCTACGGCATGGGCGAGCTGCCCCTGATCGAGGTGCTGCGCCTGCTCAAGCGCGGCGTGCCGTTCTCCTCGCTCCGCACCATCGGCCAGACCGCCGTCCTCCTCCCGCCCGGCGCCCCGCCCCCGAAGAACCAGCACTGGGACGATTTCACGCTGCATGCGCACGAGGCCTGCCTCGCCGACCGCGCGCTCTACGCCAGGAATTTCAAGGAGATCGAGACCGAGTCGAACCGGGTGCAGGCCCGTCGCCTCCTCCAGCCCACCGGAGACCGCCTGCTGATCGTCAACCCGCCTTACCCGACGATGAGCGAAGCGCAGATCGACTCCAGCTTCGACCTCCCGTACACGCGCCTGCCGCATCCGCGCTACCGCAAGCGCGGGCCGATCCCGGCCTACGAAATGATCAAGCACTCGATCAACCTGCACCGCGGCTGTTTCGGCGGGTGCAGCTTCTGCACCATCTCGGCACACCAGGGCAAATTCGTCGCCAGCCGCTCCAAGGCCAGCATCCTCCGCGAGGTCGAGGCGGTGAAGCAAATGCCGGACTTCCGCGGCACTATCAGCGACCTCGGCGGCCCCTCGGCCAACATGTACCGGATGAAGGGCCGGGAGCAATGGATTTGCGACGAGTGCGTCCGCCCGAGCTGCATCTGGCCCGACGTCTGCCGCAACCTCGACACCGACCACACCGCGCTCCTGGACATCTACCAGTCCGTGCGCGAGACGGCCGGGGTCAACCACGCCTTCGTCACCAGCGGCATCCGCTACGACCTCTTCCTGCACGAGAAGGGCGCTTCGCCCCAGGCCAAGGCCAGTCACGGACGCTATGTCGAAGAACTGGCCCAGCACCACGTCTCCGGCCGGCTCAAGGTCGCGCCCGAGCACACCTCCGACCATGTGCTGCGCGTCATGCGCAAGCCCAGCTTCAGCCTCTTCTACAAGTTCAAGGAGAAGTTTGACCGCGCCGCGAAGAAGGCGGGCAAGGAGAAGACGCAGATCATCCCCTATTTCATCAGCTCGCACCCCGGCTCACGCCCGGCAGACATGGCCGAGCTTGCGCTCAAGACGAAGGACCTCGGCTTCCGCCTGGAGCAGGTGCAGGATTTCACCCCCACGCCGATGACCGTGGCCACCGAGATCTACGCCACCGGCGTGCATCCCTACAACGCCGAGCCCGTCTGCGTCGCCCGCACGCCCGAGGAAAAACAGGAGCAGCGCAGCTTCTTTTTCTGGTACAAGCCCGAGATGAAAGCCGCCTTGCGGAAGTCGATGCACCGCCTCGGCCTCGACGCCCTGGCCGGCCGCCTGCTCGACGGGAAACAGCGGACCGTGGACGTAACCCCGCCGCCGCACATCGCGCCCGTGCACCCGCCGCCCCGCCGCCGCCATGACGACGCACCGGTCGCGCCGCCGCCGCGCGAGAAGCCGGCGAAGAAAAATACCCTGCCCTCCAAGCTCCCCGCCGCCCTCCGCCCCTTCGAGAAGTTCCTCCGCAGCCGGTAGGGGGATTTCCACGGCAAAGGCTCCGGCCCGGCCGGCGCTG
>CAISJA010000037.1 GCA_903885525.1 uncultured Opitutaceae bacterium | reverse complement strand
GTGGCTGTGGTCGTGCTCGTGCCCGCAGTCCTGCGATTCCTGGTGCTGCCCGCCGGGCGGGTGGTGGTGCATCACGCCCCGGCCGCTGACTTGCCGCCAAAAATAAAAAAGTCCGATGCCGAGCAGCAGGGCGCCCACCAGCCGGGGGAACCACTGTCCGATGCGGGCATCGAGTTGGAACCCAAACCAGGCGATGCCCAGCCCGAGCAGGGTGGTCAGGGCGATGTGCCCCAGCCCGGCCAAGACCGCCACGGCCAGCGTCCGTCCCCGGGACCAGCCGCGGGCGCGCGACACCAGCACGAAGGGCAGCCAATGGGTGGGGATGGCGGCATGGAAAAATGCCACGGTGAATCCGGTGAGGGCGAGAGTGGACAGGATGGTGGCGTTCATGCGGAGCGGCGGGGCCCCCACTCAGCCGGCCGCGCCGGAAAAGGTCAAACCGTACCCGTGACGCTGATTTTCGCCTCGTCGCCCAACCGCCAACCCGGCAGGCTCACCGCGTGGGCCAAACGCACCACTCCCTTGATCCGATCGTCGCTCTCCGGGGGCGGCAGCTGCCACGACAGTGGCTTCGGCTGCGGCCGCGGGAGGGAGATGACCACCCTTTGCCCACCGCCGCCTCGCGACGGAGGGATTAACGCCATGAAAACCGCCAGATTCCTCCTCTGCTCCGCCTTGCTGCTCACCGGTCTCGCACTGCTTGGCCACCGCGCAGCCTCCTCCAGCCGCCGCCGACCCGGCGCTCCGTTCGCCTCGGCCAACGCCACGGCCACAGCTGCCTCGGCCGAGGTGGCACCGGCCGCCGAAGCCCGCCCGCTCGCGTCCGAGCCGGGTAGCCGCGCTCCCGGTCCGGCCTGTGCCAGTCTCACCAAGGCATATCCTGGCATCAAGGAGCGCGTGCAAGATTGGCACGAGTTCAATCGCTCGGCTCAGTCCATCACTGTCGCCCCCTATCCCGACCTCCCGCTCACCTTCACCCGCACCGGGGTCAAGGATGAAGGGAAGTACGTCACCTGGTTCGGCACGGTGAAGGAGATTCCGGGCTCCAGCCTCGTGACCGTCGCCGGTCCCACCGGCGGGGAACTCTCCCTCCTCGTCATGCCCGGCTCCAGCCAGTTCACTTTCTACAGTGCGCCCGATGGCACCACCACCGTGCGTGAGGCTCAGCCCGGCGAAGAAGGTTGCGCAGTGGGCGGCTCCCAGCCCAACCGCACCACGGCGCAGGCCCCCGCCACCTCCGCCCTCTTCAAAGCGCAGTACACCGCCGCCTCGCAACTGATCGCCCAGAACCAGGCCTCGCCTTCGGGCTTTGGCGGCTCTTCCAGCGATGCGGCGCAAGGCGTGCCGGCGGCAGCCGACTCCAATACCCTCATGGTCGGGGTGCTCTTCATCTACAGCCAGGCCACGCTCGACGACATCGGCACGAGCCAAGCCGACCCGGGTGGCTACATTGACACCTACTCCAAGGCCTGCATCGAATCGGGCAACGTCGTGTTGAATAATTCCGCCGTCACCAACTTCCAGTGGAAGCACCTCGGCGCGCAGTTGTCCCCCACCTACACCCGTACGACCGGGGCCAATCTGGATTTCGATGTCGCGGCGATTTCCACCGGCGGGCTGATCGGCGACTGGGTGACCGCCCATGCCTACGCGGCCGGGGCGTCGCAGGTCTTCCTGTGGAATTCCGGCAGCGAGCCGGGCGCGACCTACAGCGGCATCGCGAACAGCGTGCCGCAGGCCGCGATTGACGCCGGGCACGCCCGTGCTGTGGGTGGCTGGTCGGCCGTCAGCGGCCCGGTCAGCTACAAGACCGTCATTCACGAATTGGCCCACAATTTTGGCGCGGAGCACGACCGGGCCAATGTCGGCGCCGGCGGCACCGGATACACTGCTCCCGATGGCAATGGCCTCTGGTGCTATGGGATGATGTGGAGTATTCCAAGTTCGATTAATCCAAGTCTGAGTAATACTGCTAGCACGATCATGGGATATGGCAGTGCAGTCATCCCATATTACTCAAACCCCAACTTAACAGTTCATGTGACCGGGCCGTTAGGAGGGCAAAGTAACAATCTCGACTGGGGAAATCAGGTTCTTGGCAAAGCCACAACCGACCCGAAAGCCGCCTACAACGCCAAGGTGCTGTCCGATAATGCCGCCATCATGGCCGGCTATGGCAGTGGCATCGCTGCTCCGGCGATCACCGCCCAGCCGCAGAACGTCACCGTCCAATCCGGCAACAGCTTTTCGCTGACCGTCACCGCCACCGGCGGGGGGCTCATCTATCAATGGAACTTCAACGGCAGCGCTATTTCCGGCGCGACCGCCAGCCTCTATTCCAAGACGGCCACCAGCGGCGACGCCGGCAACTACACCGTCACGGTCACCAATTCCGTCGGCACCGTCACCAGCGCGACCGCCACGGTCACCGTCAACACCCCCTCCGGCAGCTCCAGCAGCAGCGGTGGCGGCGGTTCTTCCGGTGGTGGTGGCGGCGGCGGCGCGCCTTCCGACTGCTTCCTCGCCGCCCTGCTCTGCCTGTCCACAGTGCGCGGTTTCTCTCGCCGCCTTCGCCATGTCTGACGAAACGATCAGCCCCGTCGGCATTCAGGAGCGCATCCATGTGGTGCGCGGCCTGCGCGTCATTCTCGATGCCGATCTCGCCGCCCTCTATGGCATCAAGACGTTTCGTTTGAACGAAACAGTGAAGCGGAATCGCCCGCGCTTCCCCGAACGCTACTGCTTTCAACTGACTCGTGAAGAAACACTTGGGCTGAGGTCATCGCAAATTGCGATGACCTTGGGCAAGCCACGTTCCCTCAGTTATTTGCCATGGGCTTTCACTGAGCACGGTGCCCTGATGGCCGCCACCACCCTCAACAGCGAGACAGCCATCGTATCATCGAGGCCTTCGTCGCGCTGCGGCAGTTGGCGGCCAATCATCGGGTACTGGCCCACCGGCTCGACGAACTGGAGTCGCGGGTCGGCCAGCATGACGCCGCGATCTCCGAAGCCATCGCCGCGTTGCTTCAACTGGCGTTCCCCGATGGGCCGAAGCACGGCCGCAAAATCGGTTTCCACTCCTGATCTTCTTTTGATTCCCGAAACACCCACCCAACCCATCCCATGCGCTACTACTACACCAATGCCCAGAACCAGCCGGTCGGACCGGTCGAGGCGGAGGAACTCCTCCGCCTGCGCGCCGCCGGCTCGCTGAACGCCAACGTGCAGCTCTGCCCCGAGGGCGGCCAGCAGTGGAGCCCGTTCAGTGCGATTGAACCCGCCTTGCCCGCCTCCGGCCCTGCAGCCGCCCCGGTGACTCCGGCCGCCCCCGCGAACGCGACGCCCGGGCCCGGGGCCGCCGAGCGGTTGTTGCGGGCGGGCTCGCTCTTCTCCCCACTGTTGGACCGCCTGCTCGAAGGCGTGCGCGGCCGACTCGGGCCGGCGCGGCTGACCGCCTTCTTCCAGGGCTGCGTAGCTTGGGGGCATAGCCTGATGCTGGTCGGGGCCGGGCTGGCGCTGGTGACTACCTTCGTCCAGTCAGCCCGGCAGAACAACTACCTGCTACTGGGCGGGGCGCTCCTCGGCGCGGGGTTGCTCGTCGTGCTGCAATTCGCCGCGCAGAGGTTTTTTGTCGCCTGCGCCGCGCTGGTGAAAAACACGCCCAGCCAGGTGGGCTCGTCCGCCGTGCTCGACTGCCTCGGGCTGCTACTGCTCGCGGGAGCGCTGCTCGCCGGCTGCCTGGGTCTGGTGGCGGCCGCCGCCGCGCAATTCGCCTGGGCGGGCCAAGGCCTCTCCCTGGCCCTGGGCCTGCTGCTGGGGGCGGGGGTTTGCCTGAGTCCGTCTTTGGCAGGCGTATCGGAATGCCCGTCGAGCGCCGGCGAGGAAGCCGTGGGGCTGCTCTCGTTTTATCTCAAGGGCGGGCTCGTGCTGCTGCCGTTGTCCTACTTGCTCTGCGCGGTGGCAGGCGGCGTGCTGACCCTGACGGGGCTCTTCGGCGGCACGATGGCGACCGGGCTGGAACCGGCGCTGCCGATGTTTCTGTCTTTCGGCGGCATGCAGGGCCTGTTCGGTCTCGCCCTGCAGCTCTTCGGCACCGCCTTGGTCATCGTCGCGTACTTTGTCTTTCTGGCGTGCTACCTCGGGCTCGACTTGATGAGGGCGCTGCTCTGTGTGCCCGGCAAATTGGATGCCCTGAAACGCTGAACCTGCCCCCGCCACCTTCCCCCCCAATAAAACCCACCCCCCCCCCCCCCCCCCCCCCCCCCCCAAAACCCCCCCCCCCC
>CAISJA010000036.1 GCA_903885525.1 uncultured Opitutaceae bacterium | reverse complement strand
CGCCCCGGTGGTGAGGGCGAGGCAGAAGAGGAAGATCTCAAACTGCACCTGCTCCGAGCCGGACTGGCTGAGCGGGAACGGCCCCCGGTTATGCAGGGTGCAACCCACCGCCAGAGTGACGGTCACCAGGGCGACGACATGCGGCCCCGGGTCGCCAAACCACTCCGCCGCCAGCACCAGCAGGGGCACGAGCAGCCAAATCCAGCCGGAACTGTCGGGCGAATTGAAAATCAGCCAGGCGCTCAGAGCCGTGACGGTGAAGAGGAGCACGCCGCGCGCCGCGCCGCGCCACGAAGCCCGGGCGGCGGGCCAGGCCGCCCAGCCGGCCCACATGGCGGGAATGATCAGCAGACAGCCCAAGCTGCCGCCGGCCCACCAGCGGAACCACAGGTGCTGATCCGCGCCGGTGTGCAGCAGGCCGGCATGACTGAGCAAAGCCGTGCCGATCCCAGCACCGACGGCCGGCACGGCCAAGGAGCCGCACACGATGGCGAGCGGAGGGGCGGAAACGGGAAAACGGGAAAACTTCCGGTTGGCGTACTGGATCAGACCGGCGCAACCCAGCGCCTCCGCCATGTTCAAGGCTGTCATCCCGACGAGCGCGGCCGGGGCGAGGCCCATCCAGAGGTGGGCGATGATCTCCGCCACGAACAGCCCGTAGGCGTACCTGAAACCGCCCAGCAGGAGAACACCGGCCCCGAAACCTGTGGCCGGCCAGAGCAGGGAAACCCCGTCGTGCATCCCGGTCAGGGTCCCGCCGAGACGGGATAGACCGAGATAGATCAGGGCGATGGCGCAGTGGAGGGCCGCCTTTCGGGCGAGCGGAACGTCCGGCGCGGGGTTTCCTTGAGGGCGAGAACCGGCCAAAAAATTTGGAAAGGTGCGCTCCGGCATGTGTGGACGCGGGGATTCAGGCCTGGAGGGTTGTGGCGGGTGTTTTGGAGGGGCCGCGAGGCGGACGGCGCGGGACTCAGCGGAGAGCGGCGGTGTCGACGATCTTTTTGAGGTCGGCGGCGAGGCGGGCGAGGTCGCCGGCGGCGGTCTGCGTGTTGGCAGCGCCTTCGGAGGTGCTCTGGGCGGCCTGGGAGACGCCGGAGATGTTGCCGGAGATTTCGGTGGCGCCGCGGGCGGCCTCGCTGGCGTTGCGGGCGATCTCGTTGGTGGTGGCGGACTGCTCCTCCACGGCCGAGGCGATGGTGTTCTGGATATTGTTGATCTGGGCGATGATCTTGGAAATCTCGCCGATGGCGCCGACGGCGTTCTGGGTGTCGGACTGGATGGCCTGGATCTTGGCCGAGATGTCCTCGGTGGCGGTGGCGGTCTGCTTGGCCAGTTCCTTGACCTCGTTGGCGACGACGGCGAAGCCCTTGCCGGCCTCGCCGGCGCGGGCGGCCTCGATGGTGGCGTTGAGGGCGAGCAGGTTGGTCTGCTCGGCGATGGAGGTGATGACGCGGATGACCTGGCCGACCTCGGTGCTGCTGGCGCCGAGCTTGAGCACGGTGGTGTTGGTGTCGTGGGCGACCTTGACGGCGGCGGTGCCGACGCGGGCGGCCTCGGCGGCGTTCTTGGCGATCTCGCGGACGGTGGCGCTCATCTCCTCGGCGCTGGTGGCGACGGTGGCCACGTTCTTGCTCACCTGCTCGGAGGCGGCCGCGGCCACGTTGGCCTGGGCGGTGGTCTCCTCGGAGTTGGCGCTCATGGTTTGGGAGACCTTGGAGAGCTCCTCGGCGGAGGCGGCGAGGGTCTGGGCGTTGGCGGCGACGGAGCCCATGGTCTGGCGGAGATTGTCAGCGAGCTGCTTCTCGCGTTTCTCGGTGTTGATCTTTTCGGTGATGATGTCCCAGGCCACCATGTTGGCGATGTGTTTGCCCGCCTTGTCGGTGATGGCGGCGGCGGTCAGCTCCATGATCTCGGAGCCGATGCCGAACTGGGCGTGGTGGGGCATGCGTTTGGTGTCGCCCAGGATGGCGCGCTGGTGGGCGGGGTGCTGGTGGAAGATGTCGATGCTGGAGCCGAGGACCTGCTCGACCTTGACGGGCAGGAAGCGCTCGATCTTGCGGAGGGTGCGCAGCGAGGCCGGGTTGACGTAGACCAGCTTCATGTCGAGGTCGGCCACCATGATGTTGATGGGGGCGTTCTCGACCACGGAGGTCAGGCGGTCGACCTCGACCCGCTGGCGGGCGATCTCGGCCCACTGGATCTGCTCCTGGCCGATGGCCTCGCGCATCCCGCGGATGGCGGACTGTAGCGCGGCGGCCATCTCCCCGGTCTCATCGTGGCTGGCCGTGATCTGCCGGTCGCGCAGGTCGCCCGAGGCGAGGGCGAGGAGGCCGTCGCGGACGAGGGTGATGGCCTGGAAAATACGACGCATCAGGGTGCCCATGACCCCTAAGATCAGGATGAGGACCAAGGCGATCCCGCTCGCGATGGTGATCTGCGTGCGCCGCACAAGCTGGCTGATGAGCAGCTGGTTTTCCTGGGTGCGTACGTCCACCAACTTCAGGATGTCCGCGACGATGCCGTCGATGCCATCGCTCGCGGGTCGGTCGATGCCCTTGACCAGCTTGTCCACCGCCTGCGTGCTGCCGGCCTCGGCGGCGACATAACTTTTCAGGGCCTCATGATATTTCAGGCCAAGGGCGGCATGCTGGGTGCGGGTCGCCTCGATTTTGTCCACCGGGGCCTGCAGCCGGGTCAAGATTGCCTGGAGGGCCTGCAGATCGGCCTGGGTGGAGGCTTCTTCGGCGAGGAACTCCTTCTGATATTTCGCATAGGACTCCGCGTCGTGGCCGCGGATCAGCAGATCCTTCCAATATTGGATCTGCTTTTTGAAGTGCACCTGGCTGCGCCGGGCGGTTTCGACCGCCTGGGTCAGCTGGGCGCTCTCCACCTGATTGCTCTGGGAGAGGTCGCTCAGGCGGTGCAGGCAGAACCAGCTCAGCAGCCCCAAGGCGATGGTCCCGCTGGCGACAATG
>CAISJA010000035.1 GCA_903885525.1 uncultured Opitutaceae bacterium | reverse complement strand
TGCCCCTGCCCTCCACGGCCTGCATCGTGCAGCACCGCCTCGGTGTCCCGCCGCATGCCACGTGCTTCGACATCATGGCCGCCTGCTCGGGTTTTCTCTACGCTCTGGAAATCGCCTACGGCCAACTCCTGACCGGCCGCTATAAGCGCGCCCTCATCATCGGTGCCGAAAAACTCTCCGCCTTCACCGACTGGAGCGACCGCTCCACTTGCGTGCTCTTCGGCGACGGTGCCGGCGCCGCGGTGCTGACCAAGGTCGATCAGTCCGGCATCGGCATCCTTGGCTCCGATCTGGGTGCCGACGGCGAATTCGTGGACAACCTCTACGTGCCCGGCGGCGGCAGCCGCTGCCCGGCCAGCGCCAAATCGGTCGGCGACCGCAGCCATTTCATCAAGATGAACGGCCGCGAAGTCTTCAAAAGCGCCGTCCGCGTCATGGAGACCGTCGCCCGGGAAATGCTGGAACAACACCAGCTCTCACCTGACCAAATCAGCCTCGTGATTCCCCACCAGGCCAACATCCGCATCATCGAGGCGCTCGCCGGCAACCTCGGCATCCCGATGGACCGGGTCATGGTCAACCTGGAGCGTTACGGCAACACCTCCTCCGCCACCATTCCCCTCGCCCTCGACGAAGCCCGCCGCTCCGGCCGGATCAAACCCGGCGACCTCACCCTGATGGTTGCCTTCGGCGCCGGCTTGACCTACGGCGCCGCTCTTGTTCGATGGTAAGCCCACTCCCCTTCATGCGCCGCCTCCTCTCCGCCACCCTTTTTGCGGTCCTTGCCGCCTTCCTCTTCGCGCCCGCTCCCTGCGCCCGCGCCGAGCTGGTCTGGGCCCCCGGCACCGGCTGGCGCGTCCAGGGCGGTGCCCTCGCCCCCGTCCTCACGGGCGATGACGGGCGCAACGCCCTCGACCTGATGAACAAGGCCCGGGCCGCCGAGGAGGCCCACCAGATCCGCTCCGCCCTCAAATCATACGAAAAGGTCGCGAAGAAGTGGCCCAATTCCATTTATGCGGCCGAGGCCTTTTTCCGCGCCGGCCGCCTCTATCAGGCGCGCCGGGAGTACTACAAGGCCTTCGACTCGTACCAGAACATTCTCCAACGCTATCCGAACAACGAGAAGTTCACCCAGATCGTCGCCGAACAATATCGCATCGCCTCCCTGCTCCTCGACGGTGCCCGCCCCTACATGTGGGGGGTGATCCCGGGCTTCAAAAACCGGGAACGCTCCGTGGAATATTTCGAGCGGATCGTCGCCACCGCGCCCTACAGCGACTACGCCCCGCTCTCCCTCATGAACGTCGCCCGCGGCCAGAAACAGCTCGGCGGCACCGAGGAGGCCATCGATGCCCTGGACCGCATGATCAACACCTATCCGCGTAGTGTGCTGACGCCCGATGCCTACCTGAAGATTGCCCAGACCCACGCTTCGCTCGTCGAAGGCCCGGCCTACGATCAGGGCTCCACCAAGGAGGCCATCACCTATTACGAGGATTACCTGATCCTCTTCCCCGGCGACACCGGCGCCGCCACCGCCGAAAAGGGCCTCGCCGACATGAAGCGCATGCTGGCCCAGAGCAAGCTCGTCATCGCGGATTATTACCTGAAGTACCGGAGAAATTACCAGGCCGCCAAGGTGTTCTACAATGAGGCGATCACGGTCTATCCCGACTCGGATGTTGCCGCCAAGGCGAAGGTGAAACTGGCCGAGGTCGAGGCCCGCCTGGCCAAACAGAAACCCGTTCTGCTGGCTCCCCCGCCCGTCACCTCGCCGCCGAAGAAAAAGTGGCTCTTTTTCTGAGTCAGCTGCCCCCGCCTTCCCGCGCCTAGCGCCGCCCCGGCATGAACCGCCTCGCCGCCCTGCTGCCCGCCCTCTGTCTGTGCCTCGGGCTGGTCGCCTGCGCCGGTTACCGGCTCGGCACCGGCACCCCGCCGGAGTTCAACCGGCTCTTCATCGTCCCCGTCGCCAGCGATGTGCTCGTCCCGCAGGCCCGGGCCCTCGTTACCACGCAGTTGCGCGAAGCCTTCCTTAAGGATGGCCGCGTCACCCTTGCCGCCACCCTGGAGGAAGCCGACGCCGTGCTGACCGTCCGGCTCAACGGCTATGGACGCGACACCTCCGTCGTCCGCGCCGACGACACCGGCCTGGCTCGCCGTTTCGACCTCTCGCTGCGCGCCCTCGCCACGCTCACCGACCGCCGCACCGGCAAGGATATTTTTACCAACCGCAGCCTAGTGGCCAAACGCGGCGCCTTCACCGACAGCGGCCAATTGCAGTCAGAATACCAGACCCTCCCCCTCCTGGCCGCCGATCTGGCCAGGCAGGCCGTGCAAGCGGCATTCGGCACCTGGTAAGCGGTCCGACGAGGGCGGGGCGCGATGCCGGAGATCGGGACTCGCCGCGGGTTCGGCTGCTCTGTAGAACGCCGGCTATACGTCGAGGTCGGCGCCAACTAGAACCCGTGTCCGCTTTGGCGGGGTTTTAAGTCGGAGTCGGTCTGCGTGAGCGGTAACGCTTGGGGCTTTCGCGCAGACCC
>CAISJA010000034.1 GCA_903885525.1 uncultured Opitutaceae bacterium | reverse complement strand
TGGCGCCGACCTCGACGTATAGCCGGCGTTCTACAAGCTGACGGCCGACAAGAAGGCGGCCCATGAGAAAAAGCTGCTCGCCAAGTACGATGCCAACCACAACGGGAAGCTCGACCCCGAGGAATTGGCGCAGTGCGAGGCGGACAAAAAAGCCGCCAAGGAAAAGCACCAGGCTGCCCTGGAGGCGAAGAAAACCGCGCCCGAGACCAAGGCTGGCGGGCAGACGGAGCCCAACTGAGTCGGTTTGACAACCGCCTCTCACCAACCCCGGGCCGCCACCCGGGGTTGATTTTTCCCGGGGAAGCTGCTTCGGGCGCAGGGGCGGGTGGAGCGGCTCGCGGGCCGCTCCCGGCGCGTTGCTCCGGCGGTGCGGGTGGACCCCCTGCCTGAGCGCACTTACTTTCTGTCCGCGAAGCCTCCGCTCCACTTGAGCTTGGCGCGCATGA
The DNA here is from genome assembly GCA_903885525.1 of uncultured Opitutaceae bacterium. Lineage (GTDB taxonomy): Bacteria > Verrucomicrobiota > Verrucomicrobiia > Opitutales > Opitutaceae > Didemnitutus. The sequence goes on along the minus strand of CAISJA010000034.1, from coordinate 8,587 downwards.
CTTCAAAATGGGAATAATCGGGACGCTGCACGAGGGAGAGCTGGCGCGGCGCCAGGGTGATGGCGATGGCGCCCCCGGTGACGACGGAGTTGCGCTGGCCGTCCATGGCGACCAGCAGGCGGGCGTCGGAGGTGCCGTTGACGACCTTCAGTTTCACCCTTTCGCGGAAGATGATCGTGCGGTTGTTGAGGGTGTGCGGACAGATCGGGGTCATCGCGATCACCGGCGCGTCGGGATGGATGATCGGGCCGCCGGCGGCGAGGTTGTAGGCGGTGGAGCCGGTGGGGGTGGAGAAGATGATGCCGTCGCAGTAGTAGTCGGTCACGAGGTCGCCGTCGGCAAACACCTCGAGGCGGACTAGGCGGGAGTTGACCTCGTTTTTGATCAGCACGTCGTTGAGTGCCACATCGTGGTGGCCCGGGCCGGCCCGGCAGTCGAGCAGCGTGCGGTGGGCGATGCGGTAGTTGCCGCCGATCAGGGCGGCGAACTGGCGGCGGGATTCCTCGCCCGACAGGGTGGTGAGAAAACCGAGTCCGCCGCGGTTCACCCCGATCAGCGGGATGCCCTGGCGGGTGGCGGCCCGCACGGCTCCGAGCATGGTGCCGTCGCCGCCGACCACACAGCAGGCGTCGCAGCCGACGAAATAGCCGCGGGGCAGCTTGCGGCCGTTGTTCAGCTTGACCTTTTTGACGCCGGCCCGGCCGGCGATTTCCATCAACTCCTGCGCCAGGGCGGTGGCGCCGGGCTTGTCAGGATTGACGACGAACGCGAGGCGGCGGAAGGGCGGCATGCCGGTGCAGGCTAACGGTTGAAGGCCGGATGGAAATACCAATCTCAGGCGGAGGTCGCCCGATTCAGCCCGAGCAGGTACTCCCGGTTGCCGTCGGCGCCGTGCACCGGGCATTCCATCTCGCCATGCAGGGTGGCCCCGGGTAGCTCGTGCAGGGCGAACTCCCGGACCTCGGCTAGGACCCGGGCCCGCACGGTATCGTCGCGGATCACCCCGGCGCCGCGGTCCACCTCGGCTTTGCCGGCTTCGAACTGCGGTTTCACCAGGGCCAGCAGGGTCCCCCCCGGCCGGAGGCAGGCCCACACCGCCGGCAGCACCGTTTTCAGGGAAATGAAGGATAGGTCCATGACCACCAGATCATAGGCCGGCCGGGGGAGAAGGCGGGGCGCGAGACTGCGGGCATTGGTTTTCTCGAGGCTGGTGACCCGCGCGTCGCGTCGGAGCTTTTCGTGCAACTGGCCGTGTCCGACATCGACACAGGTGACGCTGGAGGCACCGGACTGCAGGGCGCAATCGGTGAATCCGCCCGTGGAGGCTCCCACGTCGAGCACATGCTGGCCGGTGAAAGCCACGGGGAATCTTTCCACATAGGCGGCGAGTTTTTCGCCGCCGCGGCTGACATAGCGCGGGGGCTGGTCGATGCTCAGCTCGAATTCTGCCGGGTATTCTTTGCCCGGTTTGTCGAGCCGGTCGGTGCCGTGGCGCACGCGGCCGCTCATGATCAGCGCCTTGGCCTGGGAGCGCGACGCGGAGAGCCCGAGGGCCACCAGCAGTTCATCAAGGCGGAGTTTGGCTGGCATGGGCACAGAGTTGAAAGTTGAAGGAGGTAAGTGGAAAGCCGGAAAGCGGGCGGAGTGGATCGCGGTCCCGCGGCACCTTCGTCCGACCGCTTGTCAGGCGCCGCGATCCGGCCCGGCTGCCGGCTGCCGGTTGCTCTCCATTCTGACTTTCCCCCTTCCATTTCTGCCGGGCGGGGCACCAGCAGGTGGTGCGGCCGCCGATGGTGGCGCGCTGCAGCAGGGCACCCGTGCGCGGGCAGCGTCCGCCGTCCTCCCACCGGTGGAGGAACAGCCATGATTTCGGGATGCGCTGGTTGAGCGTGAGGGGCAGCGGGCCGCCGTGGCCGGCGATCCGGCGCAGGGCCAGGCGGCAGACTTGCCGGCACTCGCGGCGCAGCGTGCGGGTTTCAGCGCGGCTCAGGCTGCCCGCCGGCCGGGCGGGGTGAAGGCCGGCGCGCCAGAGGATTTCGTCGGCCATCCAGTTCCCGATTCCGGGAAAATGCTGCTGCATGAGGAGCACCGCCTTGAGGGGGGCGAGGGCCCGCCGCCGGAGGAAAACGGTCAGGGCGGAGAGGGTGAATTCCTTGGCAAGGACCGGCGGGGCCAGTGCGGTCCACCACGGCGGCGGATCCGGGCCGTGATCGAAGCGGACGGAGCCGAACATCCGCGGATCCGTGAAGACAAGGCTGCGCCGGGCCTGCCGCAGGATAAGGTGGTCGTGTGTTTGCGCGGCGTAGCCGGCCGGCTCCACGCGGAGTTCTCCGCTCATCCCGAGGTGGATGCCCAGCCAGTTCTCGCCGGAGAAACGGAAAAGTATCTGTTTCGCCGCCGCGGCCGAGCCCAGCAACCGGGTGCCGGTCAGCGCCTGCTGGAGCCGGAGGGGATCACAGTCACGGTACACGCGGGCGCGGGGATGCAGGTGCACGGCGAGGATGGCCGCACCGTGCCCGGCGCTCCAGCGGCGGCGGTAGAATTCGACTTCAGCCAGTTCAGGCATGGAAAATATCCGCTTTGCGGACCAAGGCTTAAGCAGGAAGCAAGCTCGCTGTCACGCGCCGCCAGGGCGGGCCGAGGGCGCGGGTTCCGCCGAAATTTCCCGCCACCCTTCCCGGAAACATGTCATCTATTATATGACATGTTTCAGGTGAGGGCGGCGACGAAGGCGGGAAAGTCGGGGTAGAGGTGGAGGTCGGGGAGGGGGAGGGACTGCCAGGCGGCGGCGTTGAGTTTGCCGGTGCAGACGGCGGCGAGGCGGATGCCGGCGTTGCGGCCGGCCGCGAGGTCGCTCTCGCGGTCACCGACCATCCAGCATTGCGCCGGGTCGAGCCGGTGCGCGGCGATGGTCTCGTGGATGAAGGCGGGCGAGGGCTTGCGGTAGCGCGAAGGCTGGTCCGGCGCCTCGGGGGCGATGCAGATGCCGTCAAACACGGGGGCGGGCAGGGCGAGTAATTCCTCCATCCGGGCGTGGCAACGGTGGGTGTCCTCGATCGTGTGGTAGCCCCGGCCGATGCCGGACTGGTTGGTGAAGAGAAACAGCCGGTAGCCGAGGGCGCGGGCGCGTCGCAGGGCGTCAGCCGCGCCGGGGATCAGCTCCACCCCGGCGGGATCCGCCAGGTAATCCTTGTCGACGATCAGGGTGCCGTCGCGGTCGAGGAAGAGGGCGCGGGAGTGGTGGGGTGCGATCGGCAAGGTTGGTTGGCCCGGACGGGCGGGAGTGGAGTGCGAATCGGGCGCTATCGGGTTCCGGTCAATCCCGATTCGGGATGCGGGCGGAATGGGGGTGGCTGGGAAGGAAGGGGAATGCGGCGGGGACGAGGCCTGGACGCGGGAGGGACGAGGCGGGACTGGCGGCTCTCCTCCGCCAACGGGCCTTCCCCTCGTTTCACTCCTCGGTGGAGACGTAGTCGAGCAGCTCCCTGGGTGTGACGGTGGCGGTGCCGAGCTTGCCGACGACCACACCGGCGGCGGCGTTGGCGAACTGGGCGGATTCCTCCAGCAAGGCTCCGGCCGCGAGGGCGAGGGTGAGGGCGGCGATGGAGGTGTCTCCAGCGCCGGAGACATCGAACACTTCTCGGGCCATGGTGGGGATGATCCGTCCGGCCTTGCCCTGATGCGAGAGGAGCATGCCGTCTTCGCTGAGGGTGATGACGAGGTGCTTGGGCTGGTACTGTTCGTAGATGCGGGCGCAGACCTCGGCGGCGGGGAAGGGCTGGTGCGGTTCGGCCTCGAGTCCGGCGAGCTGCAGGGCCTCCTTGCGGTTCGGCGTGATCAGGTCGGGCTGGAAGAACTTGAGCTTGCGGCGCGGCTTCGGATCGATGGCGATGAGTTTCTTGTGCTCGCGGGCCAGGCCGGTGACCTTGGCGACGAGCTCGTCGGTGAGCAGTCCCTTGGCGTAGTCGGAGAAAATGACGGCATCGACCTGCCGGACGATCTTCTCAAAGCTGGGCTCGATCTGGTCGGTCTCGATGGCGTAGTCGTGGACGGGGGACTCGCGGTCGATGCGGCAGAGCTGCTGGCGGCGGAGGAGCACGCGGGTCTTGACGATGGTGGAGCCGGTGCCGGGGGTGCTGATAGTGGCGATGCCGCGCTGGGTGAGGATGCCGGTGAGGCGCTTGCCGGCATCATCGCGCCCGAAGAAACCGGCGATGGTCGCCTTGGCACCGAGCGAGGCGAGGTTGAGCGCGACATTGGCGGCTCCGCCGGCGCTGTAGCTGTCGCGCTGCACGTCCACCACCGGAACCGGCGCTTCGGGGGAGATGCGGCCGGTGTCGCCCCAGATATAGTGGTCGAGCATCACGTCGCCGATGACCAGGACGTGCAGGGTGGAGATTTTCTTCAGGAGGGATTTCATGCGGGGAGAGGTCGTGGTCAGCGGATTTCCCAGTCGTAGGGATGAGAAGAGAGAGGGCGCGGCTTGCCGTCGGCCACCTGGACGACATCTTCCCAGCGGCACCCGCCGAGGCCGGGATAATACAGGCCGGGTTCGACGGTGAGCACGGCTCCTTTGCGGAGGATCGCGGACACGGGCCCGATCCGGCCGGGATCGTGGACCGCCAGCCCGAGCCCGTGGCCGGTGCCGTGGAAGAAGCCGGTGGCACCCTGCCGGCCCCGTTTCGTCTCATAGCCGGCGGTGATGAAGACGTGCTGCACGAGCTCATGCACATCGCGGCCGTCCACCCCGGCGCGGATCATGCGTAGGGCGGCGCGCTGGGCGTCGCGCACGGTCGCGACGAGCCGGCGCTGGGCCGCGGAGGGGCGGCCTTTCAGATAGGTGCGGGTCATGTCGCCATAGTAGCCGGTCTGGAGGACGCGGGGGAAGATATCCAGAATGATCAGCTCGTGCGGATGCAGCGGGCCCGAACCCCGCTCGTGCGGGTCGCAGGCCTGGTCGCCGCCGGCGAGAATGGTGTCGCGGGCATCCCCCCCCTGCTCCTTGATCGCCGTCTCGACGTGGAAACGCAGGATTTCCGAGGTGAGCGGGCGTCCGCGCCAGACGAGGGAGCGCCCCTTGATGCGGGCGGCGCGGAGGATGGTTTCAGCCACGGTGAAACCCACGGTGCAGAGGCGGTTGCCTTCCCGGATGGCGGCGGCTTCACGGGGGGTCTTGATTTCTCGCTCGGGAAAAAGCAGGCCGCCGGCCAGTTCCAGACGGACGCCGAGCCCGGGCAGCTTGGCCCAGAGCCAGGCGGGGAAGTCGTCGGGCACGCGGAAGCGTTTGATGCCGTATTCACGGGCGAGGCAGGCAATGAGCTCAGCCACGCCCGCGTCGGCACCGTAGCGGGTCCTGGCCCGGTCGAGCCAGACCTCGCGCGCGAGGACCACCCCGAAGCGGCCGGTGCGCTTGACCCGGCCGAATTCCAAGGCGCTTTGCACCGTGATTTTGCGGCTGCCCGCGGCGAAGGCGATGAAGGGATCATGCACCTCGACCCCGCCGAAATAGAGCAGGTCGGCGCTGCTGTGCGTATCGGTGTAGAGGAGGGGCGGGGGCGTGGAGCGCACGGGTGACAAGAGGGATTGAGTTTTGAAAGGGTCTCTCTAGCCATGAATCCGAACAAAACGCAAAAATGTTTTCCCGCTATTTCCTCTCCCTCCTCGGGGCCCTTGCCCTTGCCTTCCTGGCCGCCTGTGGCGGGAGTGGTCCCGCCCCGGCCGACCGGTCCAAGACCGTGGGCGACCACTTTGCCATCACGGTGGGCTCCCGCGCCGTGCAGATGCAGGTGGCGGTCCTGCCGGAGGAGCTCCAGCACGGCCTGATGTTCCGGCCGCGGCTCGAACCGGAAGAGGGGATGGTATTTGTCTTCACCCGCGCGCAGCAGATGGGATTTTGGATGCGCAACACGGAGATACCCCTCGATATCGGATATTTCGATCCCAGCGGGGAATTGAAGGAGATCTATCCGATGTATCCGCATGACGAACGTCCGGTCTCCTCGCACAGCCGCTCGATCCAATTTTGCCTCGAAATGAACCAAGGCTGGTTCAGGAGCCACGGGGTGAAGCCGGGCGACAGGCTCGATCTTGCGGCGCTCGCGGCGGCGCTGCGCGCCCGGGGTCTGCAGCCCGAGGCGGCCGGCCTGAGGTGAGGGCGAAGCGACGAGGGTGGCCCACGGGGGGCGCAAGCGCCATGCCGGCCACACCTTGCCGCGGAGTTTACGCGATGCCTCCGGCCGAGGCCGGGGATCTAGACCGGGAAGGAGGATTTTCCTGCCGCCCGCCGCCCCTTACTCGTCCGCGGCCTCGTCGCGGCGGCGTTTGTCGATTTTTTCGATCTTAAATTCGTCCTTGGGGAGTACGTTGTCGGTGACCATCACGGCGACGGGCAGCTTGGTTTTCACCCAAAGTTCGGATTCCTTGAAAAATTTGGCACCGGTGCTTTCGAGCGCTTCACCCACGGATTTCACCGGCAGCAGGCGGCCCCGCTTGGAGGCGTTGTAATCGTAGGCGCCCTTGAAAATGCGGTCGGCGGTGGTGTGGGGGCTGGCGTTTTCCGGGATCTGCACGACCCAGCCCACGAGCTCGTTCCGGGGCAGCTTGCCCAGCGGATCGGAGAGCAGCACCACGAATTGCTTCTTCAGGGCCGGCGGCTTGATGTCCTCGTCGGCCCCGGGTTGGGTGGCCTCGTTCATGGCCTGCACGATCTCGCGCAGGAGAGCAGGCTCCAGCTTGTGCTTTTTCAGGATTTCGGCGACCTGGCTGACTTCGATTTTGGGCATGGAGAGGGAGGGGGAGGATCACGGATTACACGGATAAATCCGGATGGGAAGGGGAAAGCGCGAATCGCGGCGGGATTCGGAGGGCTCCCGGCGCTCCGGCGAAAGGGAGCGCGCCGGTCAGGGTTTCTCGCCGGAGGGGCCGGTGGCCTCGCGCAGGGCCTTGCGGTCGGCATGGAAGCGTTCGATGCGGTCGTTCAGCCGTTGGGAGTGGGCGTAATTCCGGGTGGCGGCGTCGAGGATGCGGCCGGCATCATCATACTGGCCGCGCCGGCTGAGCAGATCGACGAGGCTGAGGGTGTCGTCCAGCGGGAGCGGATGGGCGGTGATGAAATCCGTGAGCGGGACCGCGGCCTTGCTGAGGTCGGTGGCCCGGGAATTCATGAGCCGGCGCAGGAGGGTGACGCGGGTGCCGAGGGGCGAATTTTCCGGATATTTGGGCAGTCGGTTCAGCACGGTGGCGGCATCGTCTTCGCGCCCGGCAAAGAGGAGGGACTGGGCGTAGGCGATGTCGATCAGGCCCGGCAGGAACATATGGCTTTGCGCATACTGGTACAACCGGGCGAGCTCATGGAGGGAATTGTGCCGCAGGAGGAATTCGGCCAAGGTGCCCATGACATCCTCCTGCGTGCCGAATTTCTCATAATAGGCTTCCAGCCCGATATTGAAATCGGCGAGCAGATCGGGTTGGTCGAGGCAGTATCCCATGATATCCAGGTAGCGGGCCGGTTGATTCCCTCCCTGCTGAAGATAATACTGCATGGAGAGCCGGAACGCCTTCATGTCGCCGGTGTTGTGGTAAACCTCGGCCATGAGCCGGATGATGCCGCTGTGCTGTTTGGCAAAGTCGATCGGCAGGTTGGCGAGCAGGCTGCGGGCTTCCTTCGGCCGGCCCAGCTGGAGCAGCGCGTAGGCCTCGACGTCCACCAGCACGATGGGTTGTTCCTTTTGCTGGCGCAACTGCTGGGTCCAGGCGAGGGCTTCGGCCCAGCGCTTGAGCTGGAGCAGCGCCTGGGCGCGCTGGCTGGCGAGCAGCATGCGGCTGGCCGGATCGGAGCTCCTCCAGCCGGATTTCCAATAGCGATCCGTGAGCTGCAGGACAGTCTCGGGATCATCGGAAATCTGGGCGACCTCGAGTGTCAGCTGCAGGTAGGACAGGGTGGGCTCGCCCTGGTCCAGGCCCTGTTGCAGGTAGCTGCGGGCGTCGGCCATGAGCCAGTGGCGGGCGCAGATCAGGCCGATGAGCTCGTAGCTGTCGAGGCGCCGGGGATCCTTGCGGATGGCGGCCTTGGCGTTCCAGAGAGCCTTCAGGTACTCCGTTTGCAGAGTCTGGCGGTGCGCCAGGAGCATGAGATCGTCGGCCTGCCTGAGCGGGATCTGGCGCCAGCGCCAGGGCAGCACGGTATCGAAGTAGCCCACGGAGTGGTAGTCGTGGTAGCGCATCAGCTGCCAGACTGCGGCCGCGCCGCCGAACCAGCCCAGGCTGACCAGGATCGCCAGCAGGACCAGCAGGCGGCGCCCGTTCAGAAAGATCGTGCCCGGCTCCGCCTCGCGGCCGGGCCTCCACTCGGCCAGACCAAAAAGCCGGGAATGCCCGGCTTGTCCTGGAATGGGAGGTTGGAAGGTGATTTTCATCGGTGGTGGGGGCGGATGGCCCCGCCCGGGCTCAGAGTGCCGGGGTGATCTGTTCGACGACGATTTGGAGGGGACTGGCCGAGCAGTCGGCGCGGAGGGAGACGAAGCTTTCGCGGTACTGGTCGTAGATGGGCCAGAGGGCGGCGGCATCCGTTTCGGGGATGGCCAGATGG
>CAISJA010000033.1 GCA_903885525.1 uncultured Opitutaceae bacterium | reverse complement strand
CTACGGGCTCGTGAAAGCACCAAGGACTAGCCGGTGTAAGCTTGCCTCCGACGGCAGCAAATCATGCCACGGCGCAGCGACTTCATGGCAACCAAGTTTCTTCCCCGCAAGGCCGCGCCCCAGCGCGCGAACCCCGCTTGACAAAAGCTTGCTGACGGCCTTCCGGCCTTTCTCCTGCAGGAGCAAGCGCCGGGCAAACTTGTCCAGCGCCGGTCGGAGAAAGGTGGTCGTGGAGATCCTTCCCATGATGGAGATGGCCAAAGATCCGAAAGGTGGTCGGCGTCTCTCGACTGGCATCGCCTATTTTGAGGGAGAAGTCTACAACGTGCTCCGCCACGGGAGATCGAGCCCGCCTGTGCCCTTGCTGATCATCGGCATTGCGCCCTAAAGCCCGGCGCATGTCCATCAGCACGCGTGCCCGGCGCGGTAATGGGCGATGAGCTCGGCGGTGCCCTGGGCCATGGTTACCCGTGGGGCGTAGCCGAGGTCGCGGCGGGCGGCATCGATCCGGAACCAGTGGTCGGTGGCGAGTTCCTTGGCCACAAACCGCGTCAGGGGCGGCTCGCCGCGCAGGCGCAGGGCGCGCCAGAGCAATTCCAGGGCGCCGCCGATCCGCCAGGCGGTGCCGGCCGAGACCTGGCGGGTGACCTCCGGAAGCCCGGTACCGCGCAGCAGCTCGTTGATCCAATCCCACAGGACCACCGGCTCCCCGTTGGTGATGAAGTAGGCCTTGCCGCCGGCCGCGACCTGCGGACGCGCCAGCGCCTGTTCAGCCAGCAGGTGGGCATCGACCACGTTGGTGATGTGGGTGCAGTCCACGAGATTGCGGCCGGCCCCCACGATCCGCAGCCGCCCGCGCCGGGCCTGCGCGAGCACGCGGGGGACCACCTGGCGGTCGCCGGGCCCCCAGACGAGGTGCGGCCGGAGCGAGACGGTGGCGAGGGTGGGCGAATGGGCGGTGGCGACCAGGCGCTCCGCCGCCGCCTTGCTCGTGGGATAGGCGCAGGGTGCCTCCCGGCAGAGCGGGGCGGATTCGTCCACGCCCGCCAGGTTGCCGCCCGTGTACACCACGCTCGGCGAACTGGTGTAAACCAGCCGCGGCACGCCCGCCACCCGGCAGGCGGTGAGCACATGCCCGGTGCCGTCGAAATTCACCCGGAAAAAATCCTCCTCCGGTCCCCAGACGCCGACCCGGCCCGCGACATGAAACACCGTGCCGGCGCCGGCACAGCCCCGGCGCAGGGCGTCCATCTGGTGCAGGTCGCCGGCAATCACCTCCGCGCCCAGTTGTGCCAGAGCCGGCAACGGGCGGCGGCTGAGCACGCGCACGGACCGGCCCGCCGCGAGCAGGCGCGCGGCGATCGCGCCGCCGATGAAGCCGCTCGCACCGGTGAGGAAGACGGGGGAGGATTCAGGCATGGGAAAGGAGCAGGGAGGCGATCATCACCGCCACCGGGGATAGAGGCGAAGGGAAACCGTCGGCGCAGGGGCGCGAACCGGCGATCCGGCCGGGGCCGGCGGCGATGCTGACTTCCCGGCCGGTGGCAAGCCGTGCCTGCATCACCCGAGGTCCTCCTGCGAAATTTCCCGCCGGTCCATTTCGTAGCCCCGCTGGTGCGCCGCCCAGCGGGCGAGGACCAGCCGGTGGATCTTTGCGTTGTGGCGGACATCCACCGGAAACGCCGGGTGGAAATAGAAGCGGCGCAGCAGGGCGGTCGGGGCCTGCCGCTGGCCAAGCTCGCCCAGTTCGCGCAACAACCGGCGGCGGGCCGAAGGGGTGGAGGCCACGGCATCGTTTACCGGCTCGACCACGAGGGCCGGCCGCCTCCGGCCCGGGCGGCCGACTCCGATCAGGGCGGTGCGGCAGACGGAGGGATGGGCGTTGAAGATGGGCTCCACCTGTTCGGGAAAGAGGGTTCCGGAGGGTGTTTCCACCCGTTCGGCCATGCGGCCGCAGAACCAGAGCCGCCCCTGGGCGTCCAGGTAGCCGGCATCACCCATCCGATGCCAGGTCGCGGCGGAGGGCGGGCCGGCGATCTTGGCCGCGACGGTGGCTTCGGGCAGCCGGTCATACTGCCGGGTGACGACGGGGCCGCTGACCACGATCTCGCCGATTTCTCCCGCCGGCAATTCAGGGACGTCGGCAAGGGTGGCCAGCGGCCGGTCGGTGAGGGCGATGATCTTGACCGTGATTTCCGGCACGGGCCGGCCCACGCAGGTGCCGCGCCCGGCGGCGGTGGCGGCAGCCGTTTCCTCCCGCACCTCGCGGGCGGTGATGGAGCAAAGGGGCAGCGATTCGGTGGCGCCGTAAGGGCTGCAGGCCGTGCCGTTGGGCAGAATCCGCTGGACGGCCGCAAAGAGGTCCGGCGGGACGGGCGCGCCCGCCATGAGGATGCGGCGCACCGACGGAAAATTGATCTGCCGGGCGGCGGCGGCGGCGGCGATTTTGCGCCAGAGGGTGGGCGAGCCGAAGGAGTTGGTGACGTTTTCCTGCCGGATAGCCTGGATGATTTTCTCCGGATCGACGGTGGCCGGACGCGAGGGATCGATTTCCGGCACCACCGTGGTCATGCCCAGCGCGGGATTGAAGAGGGCAAAGATGGGCAGCATGGGCAGATCCACCTCGCCCGGCTGGATGCCGTAGGTCTCGCGCACCAGCCGTACCTGGGCGTCGAACATGCCGTGCTCGTAGCAGACGCCTTTCGGCGCGCCGGTGGAGCCGGAGGTGAAGAGGATGGCGGCGAGGTCGCCGGCGGCGCTGGCCACCGGGGCGGGAGGCCCGGCGGCCGGCCCCGCGGGGGCAGGCTGGCGGGCGGTGGCGGAGCCGCTGGCCCACACGCGGATTTCCACCGTGGCGAAGGCGGAGCGGAAGACATGGCTGAGCACCTGGGCCCGCGGGATGCCGAGCAGGACCCGCGGGCGCGAGCGGGCGACGCAGGCGAGGAAATGCTTCCGGCCCATGCCCGGATCGATGATCACCGGCACGGCTCCAAGCTGGAAGAGGGCAAAGGCGGCGGCGATGAGCGGCAGCCCCGGTTTCACCAGCACGAGCACCCGGTCGCCCGGGCACACGCCCCGGCGGTGGAGGCGGGCGGCCCAGGCGTCGACCTCGCCGGCGAGCTCCCGGAAACTGAGCGTGAGGTAGTCGATGCGGCCGCCGGTCCGCCCGCGCGGCACCTTCACGGCCGGATGATCCGGCTGGCGCGCCGCCATGAGCGGCAGGTGGCGGGCGATGTTGGCGGACGCGGGCACCGCGGAGAAAATCAAACCTGCCAGGCTGGCACGGCCTTGAGCAGGTCCGCCTGCCAGGGGAGCAGCACGGTGGTGATGGAGTCCGGTTGCCGGGCGAGGAGCACGAGCTGCGAGCGCGTGGCAATCAGGGTCGGATCCAGGCCGAGGTGCTTGGCGAGCCCGTCGCGCTCGTGCTTGAGCCGGTCCTGCCGGGCCAGCTCCTCCGGGGTCAGCGGGTTGAAGTCCCGCCGGCGCTCCCGGCGCGGCAGGGTGTGCGGATCGGTGGCGAGGCCCCGGCGCACCGCTTCCACGAGGCTCGGGAAGAGCCGGTCGTGGCGGCGGCCGAAATGGATCTGCACGATCTGTTCGACCGGCAGGCCCGCATCCGCGGCGCGGGCGATCTGCATCAGCCGGTCGTTGTTGGTGACCTTGAAGGGCGGGGTGTTGATCTTTTCCGCCCATTGTTCCCGCCAGTGCCAGACGGCATGCAGCACGGCCAGGCCGCGGCCGCTCAATTTTTCGGCGCCGCCGAGGCGCCAGGCGTGTTCGTCCGCGGCGGCGAAACCGGCCTGCGCCACCTCGATCTGCCAGCGGCATTTTTGCTCCAGCCAGCCGAGCCGATCAAGGCGCGCCAGTTCGGCGGTGAGCCGGTCGCGCAGGGCGGGCAGGTGGTGGACGTCGAGCGCGGCGTAGTCGAGCAGGTCCTTGATGAGAGGGCGCAGGGACCAGTTGGCCTTCTGGTGATCCTTGTCGAGGCGGATGCCGAAATTCTGTTCCAGCAGGGCGGCAAGGCCGAAGCGGGGGATGTTCAGGAGCTGCGCGGCGAACATCGTGTCGAACAGGCTGACCGGACGGAACGCGCAGAGTTCGTGGAGCAGGCGCAGATCGTAGTCGCTGCCGTGCATCACGAGGTGCTTGGTGGCGATGACGGCCCAGAGTTCGTCCAACGGCAGTCCGGCCAGCAGATCGACGAGGTAAATTTCCTCGCCGCACTTGATCTGCAGCAGGCAAACCTGGGTGCGGTAGCGGTAGAGGTTGTCCGCCTCGGTGTCGATCGCCAGCTCCGGCACGCGTGTGACGGCGGCCAGCAGCGGGGCGACTTGGTCCGGGGTGGAGACGAGCTGATAGTGGGGGGGATGGTTCAAGCGATGATGGTGGTTTTGCCTTCCCAGGCAGAGAGGAAGGCGTCGATGAGCAAAGGCAAGTCGGGGCTGTAGCCGCCCTCGAGGATGGCGGCAGTGGGCAGCCCGCTGCCCTGGACCCAGCGGCCCAGGGTGGCGAAATCCTCGCGCTCCAGGGACAGGGCGGTGAGGGGGTCGTGGGTGTAGGCGTCGAAACCGGCGGAGATCAGGACCAGGTCG
>CAISJA010000032.1 GCA_903885525.1 uncultured Opitutaceae bacterium | reverse complement strand
TGGCGCCGACCTCGACGTATAGCCGGCGTTCTACAGGAATTTTCCATCGCCATCCGGCAACTCGCGCTTCGCTTGTTTAAAGAGGCAGTGGCCGCGCGTAGAGACTTGGGCGCATTGAAGGCGCGCGCCCGGCGGCTCCCCAATCGACGAGCATCTTCAGCGCGTTCTAGCGCTTGGGGACCTCCTTCTGATGACGGTCGGATCGATGCTGTAGAAATGCTCCGCATCAGCTAGAGTGACTTGTGCAACGTTGTGGCGCGTTACTCCGTGAAAATCTGCCTCCGGGTGGAAGAGGGCTGCCGTCGCTGTCAGCTCCAAGGTCTAGTCGCAGTAGGATCGGCGTTTTCCGGCAGGTGGGCCTTTTAAACCTCTTGGCATCCTTCACAGTGCCCGGCAGCTTCCATTTAACTGCCTCCTATGTCCGCTAGACTGACCCTAAGCCAGCTCTCCAGCCTCCTCTTCCGCGCTTGCGACGATCTCCGTGGCAACATGGATGCCTCGGAATACAAGGAATACATCTTCGGCATGCTGTTCCTGAAGCGCCTGAGCGACCTCTTCGACCAGGAAAAGGAGCAGTTGGAGCGGGACCTGGCCGCGCGGGGCATGAAGCCGGATGTCATCGCCGCCCAGCTCGCCAATCGCGACAAATACACCTTCTACGTCCCGCCCGAGGCCCACTGGTCGGCCATCCGGCACCTCAAGACTAACGTCGGCACCGGTCTCAACAAGGCGCTCGAAGCCATCGAGGACGCCAACCACGAGGCGCTTCAGGACGTGCTCAAGCACATCAATTTTAACCGGAAGATCGGCCAGCGCACCCTCGACGACGACGTGCTCTCCAACTTCGTCCAGAACTTCGAGAAGATTCCCCTGCGCGATGAGAACTTCGAGTTCCCGGACCTCCTCGGCGCCGCCTACGAATACCTGATCAAGTTCTTCGCCGACTCTGCGGGTAAGAAGGCCGGCGAGTTCTACACCCCGGCCGACGTGGTGCGCACGCTGGTCGAGATCGTCGATCCGCAACCAGGCATGAGCATTTACGATCCCACTTGCGGGTCAGGCGGGATGCTCATCCAGACCCGCGACTATGTGCGCGAGGCTGGCGGCGACCCGCGCGATCTCTCCCTTGCGGGCCAGGAGAGCATCGGCACCACCTGGTCCATCTGCAAAATGAACATGCTCCTCCACAGCATACCTCATGCTGACATTCGCCAGGAGGACACGCTCCGACGCCCCCAGCACAAGGACGAGGGTAATGAGCTGAAGCGCTTCGACCGCGTGCTGGCCAACCCGCCGTTCAGCCAGAACTACGTCAGGAAGGACATCGAGTATCCCGGCCGCTTTGCCGTGTGGATGCCGGAGAAGGGGAAGAAGGCCGATCTCATGTTCGTGCAGCACATGCTCGCCGTGCTCAAGGCCGACGGCAAGCTGGCCACGATCATGCCGCACGGCGTGCTTTTCCGGGGCGGCGAGGAGGCCGAGGCCCGCCGGCACTTCATCGAGCACGGGTACCTGGAGGCCGTCATCGGTCTGCCGGCGGGGCTGTTCTACGGCACAGGCATCCCGGCCTGCGTGCTGGTGATGAACAAGCAGGGTGCCGCCACCCGGCAGCACGTCTTCTTCATCAACGCCGACCGCGAATACCGCGAGGGCAAGGCCCAGAATTTCCTGCGCCCCGAGGACATGGCCAAGATCGTCCACGTCTATCGCGCCGGCGAGGACGTGCCCGGCTACGCCCGACGCGTGACGGTGGAGGAGATCGCCGCCGAGGGCTTCAACTGCAACATCCGGCGCTACGTGGACAATGCCCCGCCGCCGGAGCCGCACGACGTGCGGGCGCACCTCCACGGCGGCGTGCCGACCGCGGAGATCGAGGCGCTCGGTCATTACTGGTCCAATTACCCCGGCCTGCGCGAGCGCGTCTTCGTGCCGCGCGCCAAGGACAAGGTGTATGCCGACTTTACCGCGGCCGTAGGCGACCGCCGAGCCCTAGCAGAAGTCGTGAAATCAGATCCCGGAATCGCGAAGGCCCACGAGGCATTCCTCGCCACCTTGGAGCAGTGGTGGACGGCTCACCTGCCGCACGTCGAGGCTCTGGCACCGATCAAGGACCGGAAAGGCAATGTCTACGAGCTGCGACACCTGCTCTTCAGCAGCATCACGGCCGCTTTCGGGAAGCAGCAACTGCTGACTGACCACCAGGTGCGTGGGGCACTTGCCCGCTACTTCGAGTTCTTCAAGCCGGAGTTCAAGTCCATCGCCTTCAGTGGCTGGGGACCGGAGCTGATTCCCGACGCCGAGATCCTCCAGAGCCAGTTTCCCGAGATTCTCGCCGACATGGAGCGAAAGCGCTCACGTCTCGCCGAGCTGGCCGCGCTCTTCGCCGCGGCCGACGAGGAAGACTACGAGGATACCGACGATACCGGTGTCCTCCCTACCGATCTGGTCAAGGCCCTCAAGGCCCAGCTGAAGGAGCACCGCGCGGCGGCCAAACTCGCCAAGAAGGGAGGCACGCCCGCCGAGGTTACCACCAATACGACCGCCGCCGCCGGCATTGAGCAGAAGCTCGCAAGGCACCAGGTCCTGCTCGACGAGGAGCGCACGCTGAATGCTGCCCTCCAGGCCACGGAGAAAAAGCAAGAGGAGCTGGTGGCCGCCGCCCGGGCCAAGATCGGGCCCGACGAGGCCCGCCGCGTCATCGTCGAGCGCCTGCGCCGCGAGTTGCATCGCATCTATGGAGACTACCTCCGCGCTGACCAACGAGCCTGTCTCGCGGCCTTGGAGAGCCTACACGCCAAATACGCGATCACCGCCAAGTCCATTGAGGAGCGTCGTGGTGCCGCCGCCGATCGGCTGAAGCGTTTCTTGGAGGAACTGAAGTATGGGTGAGTGGACGCCAAAGACGTTGCGCCAAATTGTCGGTCAGCCCATCTCCGGGAGCAGGCCTAAGGGCGGGGTAAATTCTGAAACCGAAGGTGTCCCTAGCTTGGGCGGGGAGAATGTTTTAGCTGACGGTGGGATGACCTTCGCCAACCTGAACCGTGTTCCCCGGTCCTTCTTCAAGAGCATGCCGAAGGGGCGATTGCAGGCGCTGGATGTCCTAATCAATAAGGACGGTGCTCAAACAGGAAAGGTAGGCCTTTATCGAGGAGAGTTTGAGGAAGCCTGCGTCAACGAGCACTTGTTTATCCTTCGCAACGGCGACGGATCGGTGGATCAGCGCTTCCTTTACTACGCAGTGCTGCTCCCCGAAACCCAAGCGAAGATTCAGAGACGAATCACGGGATCGGCCCAGCCAGGGCTAAACACTCAGTTCGTTGATGCGGTGACGATCGCGGTCCCGTCGCTGCCGGAGCAGCAGCGCCGGATAGCGGAGATACTGGAAACAGTGGACGAGGCGATCGAGCAGACGGAGGCTTTGATCGCGAAGCAGCAGCAGGTGAAGGCGGGGCTGATGCACGATCTCTTCACCCGCGGCCTCGCACCAGATGGACAGCTCCGACCCTCGCATACCGAAGCGCCCGAACTTTATCACGAAACCCCGCTCGGCTGGCTGCCAAAGGATTGGGCGCCGGATACGATTGGCGGCGTGTCTGACTCACTCATCGACGGCCCTTTTGGGTCTAATCTCAAAACAGAGCACTACGTCATCGAACCCGGGGTCAGGGTAGTTCGACTTCAGAACGTGGGAGCGACTGAGTATGACGACTCTGAGAGGGCATTTATATCTGAGGCCCACGCTGGGTTTCTACTTAAGAACCAAGTGCTGCCAGGGGATGTCCTCATAGCGGGTCTCGGGGAGGAAACGCATGTCGTCGGTCGAGCCTGTTGCTATCCCCCGGATCTGCCGCCCGCGATCAACAAGGCTGATTGCTTTCGACTGCGTTGTCGGGCGGGCAAAATGCTGAACGCATTTGCTATGTTTTTCCTGAATACGGCAGGTGCTCAACGACAGATCAGGCGCTATGAGCAGGGCGTCACTCGCCTTCGTATCAATACAGGTAATCTGAAAAAGGTAGCGACGGGGGTTCCGGGAATACCAGAGCAGGCGGCGATCGTGGAGAAGCTCCAGGCGGGTATTGCCCAGGTTGAAAGCACGCATGGCCACCTCGCCAAGCTTCGCCAGTTGAAACAGGGGCTAATGCAGGTGCTGTTGACCCCGCCTAGCTAGGGTTTTCGGTGCCTTATAAAGCCTTTAAACCTCAGGATTGATTTACCCGTAAGGCTTGTTTTACTGAATCAGTAAAACGATGGAAAAGAGTAAAACAGTCACCGTGAGAGACTCAGAAGAATTGCTCAGAAGGTTCATTGAAGAATCTTCAGAAGAGCAATTTACGGGATTCTCATGCCGGGTAGCTTCTGTGCCCAAGGGGCTCGAGATTCGCGTCGACGGCAAGGGTGAAAAACAGATTCTGCCGGTGCGCCCCCGCCTACATGCTTCCAGGCAATGGCTAAAGGATCTCGCAGAGGGGCGCAGCACCGTGGCGCTGGCGCCACATGTGCCGGAGCCGTTGGCGGCGGATCTGCGCCAGGCCGGCATAAACCACGCGGACCTGAATGGTCGGCTGTTTCTCTCTACCGGGTGGGCGCTGATCGACCGCCGGCCGGCAGGGCGTCGGCACCGAGGACCGGAAGCCGCATTTGACGTGTTTGCCGCCAAGACCTCACGACTCGCCCGCTGCCTGCTCGCCCATCGCGATCAGGAGTGGACCCAGGAGGACCTGACGGCTCGCACAGGGCTGTCCCGCGGCCTCGTTTCAAGGGCGCTGGCGCATCTAACGGAAGAGGAGTATGTGCGCCAGGAGGCCAAGGCGACACGAACATCCCCGGCGCGATATCGGGTGCAATCGTTCGATCGGTTGCTCGATGCGTGGCAAGGGGCGGACCGCTGGGTCGATCGGGCGGACGTGCATCAGTTCTCAGTGCTCACCAGCGAAGTGAGCGAGCTGGCTGCGGACGTGCGAGAATTGCTGCGCAACAAGGACGGGCAGAGGACAGGCGTATTCACCCAATGGTTCGCTGCGCGGTTGAGGCAGGCCTACACGGATTCACCGGTGGTGTCCGCCTACGTGCGTAAGCTACCGGAGACGACGCTGCGCTTTGCCCGCCCCGTGCCGAACGGAGGCAACCTCTGGTTGATCGTTCCGAAAGACGAGGGCGTGTTCCAGGAGGTGCAGGAAGTCGATGGCTTCCCGCTGGTCTGCGATGTCCAGATATACCTCGACCTGCAGCAGGTGGGCGGGCGCGGTCAGGAACAGGCCAACGCGCTGCGGCAATGGGAGGGCTTCGCCCGATGAAGTTCGAGCGCTACGACAAATACCTCGCGGCCGACACGAGCGTTCCGCCGCGCGCCCTGCTGACGACTTGGGAGGCGTTGGCGGATTTCCACGATGACCTCGTGCTGGTGGGGGGCCTGGCAGTGCGGTATCTCACCAAGCCACCGATTGCGGGTCAGCCCGGGCCAGTGACCCTGGACGTGGATTTCGCCGTCGGCATAGCGGTGGACAGCGGCCTCGGTCCCACAATCAAGCAAGCTCTGCACGAGCAGGGGTTCCGCTGGGATGCCAAGGAGCGCCGCTTCACTCGTGAGTTCCCAGGCTTGCGGCTCCATGTGGACCTGCTCACCGACGATGGAAAATCCGACAAGGGAACCGTGATCGTGGACGACGGCTTACCGGTCAGTGTGCTGCCGGGGATCGACCGGGCGCTGGCTTGCGTGCGCGTGGTGCCGGTCACGGGCGTCAACTTGGAAGGGCAGCACCGGACCATCGACATCAAGGTGGCGGAGGTAGGTCCCATGCTGGCCCTGAAGCTCAATGCCTTTGGCGGGCCCGAGGGGCGACGTGCGGGTAAGGACGCGCATGACATTCTGTATCTGGCGACGCGATATCTCGACGGATTGCCGGCAGCGGTAGCAGGATTCCAGGCAGAGAAGGCCACGGGCAACCGAGCTATGCGGCATGCCTTGATCTGCTTGAATCGCGACTTTGCGGATATCGACGCGCCGGGGCCGGTGGCCTGCGCTACGTTTCGGATTCCCGGCTGGCCGGAAAGGGCGGACAACGCGGAGGCCGCGCTCGCCCTGCGGCAGGAATGTGTCACCCTCGCGCAGGCGTTGCTTGCCTGATCCGCACGATGTCCGAATACCTCCACGTCGAAAAGCCCTTCCTCGACCAGTTGCGTGCGCTGGGGTGGACAGCCATCGACCAAGGGCAGGGCGTCATCCCCTCAGATCCGACCGTCAGCCTGCGCACCAATTTCCGGGAAGTGCTGCTGCCGGAGGTGTTCCGGTCGGCCGTGAAAGCACTCAACCGGACAGCGGCCGGCGAGGAATGGCTGACCACCCGCCAGCTCGACGATCTGCGCGACCAGTGGCTGCGCCAACCGGCCCGGCCTCTCCTCGAGATCAACGAGGCGGTGCAGGGGCTGCTGTTCAAGGCGCAGGTGGACGTGAATGAGGTCACCCGCGAGGCGCACCCGGTGGTGCAACTGATCGACTTCGCCCGGCCGGAGCGGAACGTGATTCACGCCATCAACCAGTTCCGGGTCGATACCCCCGGTTGTGTGAAGAGCTGCATCATCCCAGACATCGTGCTCTTCGTGAACGGCATTCCGCTGGTGGTGATCGAGGCCAAGATCGGCGACGCCACCACCGCCAACCCGATCCATGAGGCAGGGGTGCAGCTCCTGCGCTACCGCAACGGCCGACCGGAAACGCTGGCCGCCGGACTCCGCGAGGGCGAACCGCGGTTGTTCTATTCCAACCTCCTGCTTGTGCGCACCTGCGGCGAGAGAGCGCAGGTAGGAACGCTCACCTCCGGGCACGAGCACTTTCACGCTTGGAAAGACATTTGGCCGGAAAGCCGGCGCACTTACTCGACACCGCTCGGCGTGGAGCGGGAGCAGGAACGGCTGATTCAGGGATTGCTGGCGCCGGATACCCTGCTCGACGTGCTGCGCACCTGCACCGTGTTCATGGACACGGACGACGGCCGGCGGGTGAAGGTGGTCGGTCGTTACCAGCAGTATCGGGCGGCCCGGCGGGTGGTGCAGCGGTTGCGTGATGGCCGGACGGCGGAGGAGCGCTCGGGTGTTGTCTGGCATACACAAGGCTCGGGCAAGTCGCTGACCATGGTGTTCGTTGCCCGGATGATCCGGGCCTCGGCCGACCTGGCCGACTTCAAGATCGTGATGGTTAATGACCGGATCGACCTGGAGGAGCAACTCACGGCGACCGCCAAGCTGATCGGCGGACGGATCAACGTCATCGAGAGCACGGCCAACCTGCGCGAGCACCTGTCGAGCGACGCCTCGGACCTCAACATGGTGATGGTCCACAAATTCATGGAGCGGGCCGAGAAGTTGCCCCTCGTGGTGGAGGAGGCGCTGGCCACGTATGGCGCGCCGCCGACCGCGGAGACCTTTGGCGAGGTTAACCCCTCGGAGCGCATCCTCCTCATGATCGACGAGGCCCACCGCACTCAGGGCTCGGATCTCGGTGACAACGTATTCGAGGCCTTCCCGAACGCCGTGCGCATCGCATTCACGGGCACCCCGCTGATCACGGAGAAGCACGGCGCCAGGCGCACTGTGAAACGATTCGGCGACTACATCGACACCTACAAGCTGATGGACGCCGTCTACGACGGCACCACGCTGCAGATACTCTACGAGGGCCGGACCGCGGACACCGCGCTAAAGGACAAGGCCGGGTTTGAGCAGAAGTTCGAGGACCTGTTCCGCCACCGCACCGACGAGGAGATCGCGGCGATCAAGAAGAAGTATGGTGCCAGCGGCGACATTCTGGAGGCCGAGAAACGCATCGGGGCCATCGCCCGTGACCTGGTAGACCACTACATCGACAACATCCTGCCCGACGGCTTTAAGGCCCAGGTAGTGTGCCACTCTAAGCTGGCGGCGGTCCGATACCAGCACGCCATCCGGGCCGCGTTGACCGAGCGGCTCGCCCGGGAGAAGCTGAAACCGAAACCCGACCAGGAACTGATCCGCCGGGTGGCCTTCCTCAAGGCCACCGTGGTGATCTCGGCCGACGCCACGAATGAACCGGCAATCATCACTGAGGCGAGGAAGGAGGCCCGCCGGTGGAATGCCGTCGAGAATTTCTGCCGGCCATTTGACTTAGGTGACCCCGACAAGGCACTGACCGGCATCGCGTTTCTGGTGGTCTGCGACATGTTACTCACGGGCTTCGATGCGCCGGTCGAGCAGGTCATGTATATCGACAAGCGGCTTCAGGAGCACAACCTGCTTCAGGCCATCGCCCGGGTGAACCGTGTGGCGAAGAACAAGCACCGCGGCTTCATCGTGGATTACATCGGCCTAGCCAATCACCTGAGCGCCGCCCTCTCGATCTACACTGAAGAGGATCTCACGGACATTCAGCAGGGCCTGAAGAACCTGACCACGGAGCTGCCCATCCTGGAGGAACGGTATCAGCGTTTGCTACAGCACTTCCGGGCGGCCGGGGTGGTAGCGATCGAGGATTTTGTGCAGGGCCGCAGTGGCACGCCGGCGGCAGAGGTGGCGCTCGTGCATGCGGCAGTAGGGGCGATGCAGGACATTAGGCGTCGGGCTGACTTCGAGGTCTATCTGAAGAAGTTCCTGCAAAGTCTGAACCTGATCCTGCCGTACGCCAGCGGCCATGCCTACCGCGGTCCGGCCCGGCGATTTGGCTATCTACTGAGGATGGTGAAGGAGCGCTACAAGGACGAGTCACTCGACATTGCGGACGCCGGGGCGAAGGTGAAGTCCTTGATCAATGAGCACCTGATCGACCTGGGTATCGACCCTCGGATTCCACCAATCGAACTGCTGTCGCCGGACTTCCTGGCAAACCTTCAACGGCACTCGCAGGGTGATCCAGAGGCGAAAGCAAGCGAGATGGAGCACGCGCTGCGCAAGCACTGCACCGTGCATTTTGACGAGGACCCGGCCTTCTACCAGCGTCTCAGCGACAAGCTCGAGAAGCTCATCCAGGAGCACAAAGAGAACTGGGAAGCGATCGCGGAGGGATGTGAGTTGCTGCGGCGCGAAGCGGATGCGGGCCGCACGACCGCTCACGAAGGCCTCACCAAGGAGGCCACGATGTTCTACGACTTCGTCGCCCAGTCGGCTTTCACGGATGGGATGGTCCCGGCGGAGCGGGTCCAGCTACTCAAGGATCTCATAGTGCGCGTCGTGGACATACTTCAAGGCACGATCGACATCATCGACTTCTGGCAGAAGCCCATCGAGGTGAAGAAACTCAGGGGCAACGTCGATACCGAGATCCTTTTGGCCAGCATCCCCGAGCTTATGGACAGGCACGAGCGCATCGCCGTAGAGATCGTGAAGCTCGCCGAGAAGCGGCATAAAGAACTGGTCAAATGAAACCACGGCATGCTGCGGACATTTCCTACGAGGTGGTGCGCAGCCGGCGCAGCACGGCGGACATCGTAATCGAGCGCGACGGTCGCCTACTGGTGCGGGCGCCGGAGGCAGTGCCTGACGAGCGAATCGAAGACATCGTGGAGGCGAAGCGCTATTGGATCTACAAGAACTTGGCGGAGTGGCGTGACCTCAATGCGACGCGGGTGCTGCGCGAGTATCGCAACGGCGAGGGCTTCCTGTATCTCGGGCGATCCTACCGGCTCCTGCTCGTGGCCGACCAGGACGAGCCCCTGCTGTTGAAGAACGGGCGATTCTGCCTACGCCGTGACCTGGCCGAGCATGGAGCCATGCGCGCCGCCCGGGTGGCTTTCCGGGACTACTACATCGCTCGCGGTCGGGAGAGAATTGTTGACCGGGTGCATTACTATGCGCCGAAGGTAGGGGCGCCTGTGCGGAAGGTGGATGTGCGGGAGTTGGGCAATCGCTGGGCGTCGTATTCGCCGGCTGGTAACCTAGCCTTTCACTGGAAGTGCCTCATGGCCCCGGCGACCATCATCGACTACATCGTTGTCCACGAACTCTGCCACCACCACCACCTCGACCACACTGAGGCGTTCTGGAACGAGGTGGACAAGGTCATGCCTTCCTATGCGGACCGGAAAGAGTGGCTAAAGAGGAACGGGGCAGGTTTAGACGTTTGAGGTCGGGGCTACGCCAGAGTTGATTCAACGCGTTGCCGACGGCGCATGGAACCCTGAAGCCAATCCGATGGATAACGCACAGGTGAACGCCAGGGCCGCGAAAGGATACCACGCAGCATTCTCAGCAGTCCTGAAAAGTCTGGGCGACGCGTTCCAGAACCGATCACCGGGCGAGATCTTCGCTCGCGATCTGCAAGGATGGTAACGAGAGCTTTTCAGTCCATCGGTCCAGGCCGGCATTCTGCCTGCGGCAGCACTCGCCGGATACCGTGAGCGTCGCGTCTTCATTCGAGGAGCTGACCATGTCCCGCCGGCCTACGAAGCGGTCCCCGCTTTGATGGATGCCTTGTTCGATCTGCTCACCAAAGAAGAGTCAGCCGCGGTGCGGGGAGTGCTCGGGCACTTCGTCTTCGTTTTCATTCATCCCTATTCCGATGGCAACGGACGTATCGGGCGGTTTCTGTTGAACCTCATGCTGGCGTCCGGTGGCTACGATTGGACGGTCGTGCGAGTTGATCGCCGGCCCGCTTACATGGCGGCGTTGGAACAAGCGTCGGTGCACGGCAACATCGCCGACTTCACCCGCTTCATCGCCGAGGAAATGACTGCGTCCACTCGGTATGCGCCGCCTGCCATTTGAAGTGGCGCAGGCAAGAGCGTCTCTCTCCGTCGAATGCCGGCCGAGCTTGATTTTTGGCGAAAAAACCGCCACCAAACTGCCACCAAAACACTAAATCTTTTCCGCTTCAGAGGAGAGGCTACCTAAATCAGGGCGGGTTCGAGTCCCGTCCAGCCCGCCAGTTTAAGTCCCCGCAATCAAATCGGTTGCGGGGACACTGCGTTTTATCCGCGACCTTCAGTCATGACGCTAAAAACCGCGGGTAGCGTCAGCTGATCAGAGCGATTATGCCGGTAGCCGAAGCTTTGCTGCCACTGCGCAGGCAGCCGCCAGTGGATGGCCGATGGCCGGTCCGAGCCCGGCGGGCTCAGGGCTTGCGCGGCCATCCCATTCGGAAAATCATCCTGGTATGGATTTCAAACCTGCTCTGCCTGATTTCATCCAAGCACTGCCGAAGACGGAGACGCACCTGCACTTCGAGGGCGCGTTGCCGCTGGAGCTGTTGCAACGGGTGCGGCCGGAGTTTTGCCGGCCACCCGCCTCCTGGGCACCGGACTTCAAGTTCCGCAATTTTGAACATTTCGAGGCGGAGCTTCTCGACATGGCCTTCACCTGGTACACTTCGCCCGAGCGTTACCATGAGGCGGGACGGTTGATCTTCGCCCGCCACCTTGGGCAGAACGTGAAGTATGTGGAGACGAGCTTTGCCTCCGGCGTGATTGAGTTCCTCGGGCTCGACGGCCGGGAGGTGCTGGAGGCGATCCGCTCGGCCGTCCCCGCCGGACTGGAGGTGCGGGTGTTTCTCGGCATCCACCACAACGGCGCCAGCGCGAAGATGCGGCCCGTGCTGGAGGACGCCCTGGCCTGGCCCGGACTGGCCGGCTTTGACCTCCACGGCACGGAGAGCCTGCCGCTGGAGCCCTGGACGGCGGAGTACTGGGAGGAGGCCCGCCGGGCGGGCAAGTACACGAAGGCCTATGCCGGCGAATTCATGGGCGCTGATTTTGTGCGGCTGATCCTCGACGAGGTCCGGCCGCAGCGGATCGAACATGGCGTCCGCGCGGTGGAAGACCCCGCGCTCGTGGCCGAATTGGTGCGGCGAGGGATCGGCCTGGACGTGTGCCCGATCAGCAACCACAAGCTCATGCCGGGCCTCACCCTCCCGGATCACCCCATCCGGCAGCTCTTTGACGCCGGGGTGCAGGTGACAGTCAGCACGGACGACCCCATCTCCTTCGGCAGCACGCTCAACGATGAATATGCCGCGCTGGCGACGCAGCGCGGTTTCTCGCGGCGGGAGCTCGCGCGCCTCGCGCGCCATGGATTTGAAGTGTCCCTGCTCACGGCGGCGCAACAGCAGCCCTGGCTGGGGCGGCTCGATGAGATGATCGGAGCGTCGTCGGGCGGCTGAGGGCTGTTGGCACCAGCGGCGGGGCCGGCGCCCCGGTCTGTCCGCGCGTCGCTGTCCTGACGCGCCCGCCTTGGGCTCCCGGCACCGCCAGCCGCAGCAGGTTGCACCCACGGGAACTCACGGAGGAAACGCGCGGGTGGGAAGGAGGCGGCCCTTTACCGGTCGGCGAGGGCAAAGCGGGTGGTCACCTCGGCCGCCAGCGTCCGGTAGGCGGTGGCACCGGGGCTGTGGTTGTCATAGGCAAAGATCGGCTTGCCGAAGCTGGGGGCCTCGCTGAGACGCACGGTCCGCGGGATCAGGGTATTGAAAATCTTGGCCGGAAGGTGCTGGCGGACCTCGTCCACCACCTGATGGGCGAGGTTGGTGCGGCTGTCATACATGGTCATCACGATGCCGCCCACCTCCAGGGCGGGGTTGACCCCGGCCTGCTTCAGGCGGTCCACCACCTTGAGAATCTGGCCAAGGCCCTCCAGGGCCATGTATTCGCACTGCAGGGCGATCAGGAGTTGATCGGCGGCGGCGAGCGAATTCATGGAGAGCAGGCCGAGGGCCGGCGGGCAGTCGATGATGATGGCCCGGTGATTCCCGGACTGGCGGAGCGGATCGAGCACGGCGCGCAGGCGCAGGAGGTAGTTGGGCTGCTGGGCCAGCTCGATTTCGATGGCGGCGAGGTCCTCCTCGGAGGGGATGATCGCGAGGTTGGACCAGGCGGTCGGAGTGACCATGTCCATGGCCTGGCCATCGCCATGCAGCGGGCGGTAGAGACTGCGGCCTTCCCGCTTCTCGATGCCGAGGGAGCTGGTGGCGTTGGCCTGTGGGTCAAGATCCACGACGAGCGTGGGGATCTCCCGCTCCGCCAGGGCGGCGGCGAGGTTGATGGCGGTGGTCGTCTTGCCGACCCCGCCCTT
>CAISJA010000031.1 GCA_903885525.1 uncultured Opitutaceae bacterium | reverse complement strand
CGGACGGAGGGCGGTCAAAGCCTGCAGGGTGCGGATGGTCTCTTGCTGGGAAGCCTCGAAGGACATGGGCGGAAATTCGCAGACGGGACTGCGGAGGCAACGGAGAAAATGAAGCGGCGATAGCGCGGCGGGCCGGAAGCCCTCCCGGGTGTGCCCGGGAGCCGCAATCGCACCCGCCCACATTTCCGTGATCGCAGTGGCCAAGCAACATGTTTTTGGTTTTGTGAGGGCGGCCTCCCGACGGCCCCATCCACCCTTCGTGCGCTTCGTCTCCGTCACCCTCCAGAATTTCCGCAACCTGCCGCTGGTGCAGGTCGCGCTGACCGGGCAGCGCACCTTCCTCGGGGGGGGCAATGGTCAGGGGAAGACCAATTTTCTCGAGGCGCTCGGCTACGTGACGGCCCTGCGCTCCTTCCGGGGGGCGGAGCCGCGCGCCCTGGTGGCGCTCGGGCAGTCGCAGGCCGGGCTCGCTTTCGTGCTCGCGCATGAAGGCCTGGGGGAAAGCCGGGTCACCATCACGCTCGGTCCCGCCGGCCGCGAGGTGGAGTGGGAGCGGGGGAGGGTCGCGCGCCTCGGGGATTTTCTCGGCAAGTTTCCGACCGTGGTGTTCTCGTCGCAGGACAACCAGTTTCTGCGAGGCGCGCCGGCGCTCCGCCGCCGCTGGCTGGATCTGACGCTGGCGGCAATGGACGGGGCCTACCTGGCCGCCCTGCAAGGCTACACCCGGGCGGTGGCGGAGCGGAACCGGCTGCTGAAACAGGGTGGGCGCGACGCCGGTTCGCTGGAGGCGTTCGAGCATGAGGCCGCCGGCCATGCGGTGGAGCTGATCGCCCGCCGCACGCTCGGGGTGCAGGCGCTTAGCGTGCTGTTCCGGGAGGCGCATGCCCGGTTGGTGTCGGAAGGGGAGACGGCGGCGCTGGTCTACGCTCCCGCGACGGTGGTGGCGGCGCGCGAGGAGTTTGCCGCCGTCCTGCTCCGCGCCCGGCCGCGCGACACGCTGCTCAAATCGACCGAACATGGCCCGCATCGCGACGACCTGGAATTTTCGCTCACCGGCCGGCCGGCCCGGCTGTTCGCCTCGGAGGGGCAGCAGCGCTGCCTGGTGATCGCCCTGCGGCTGGCCCAGGCGGCGTATTACCAGGCGCGCAGCGGCATCCGGCCGGTCCTGCTCTGTGATGATGTGTTGGGGGAGCTGGACCCCGCGCGCCGGACCCGTTTCTGGACGGCCTTGGCAGGCGATCCCCAGGTCATCGCGACTGGGACGGTGCCGCCCGACGGGACCGGCGACTGGCAGCGGTTGGTGGTGACCGCCGGTGCCGTGGAACCGGAACGGCCGGAGTGAGCCATGGCAGGGATATGGGCTGGCCGGGGCGGCGCTGGCAGGAGGGCGGCTGGCCGGCGGTGGCGCGGTGAAAAGGCGGGAGGGCCGATGAAACGAAGCGGCTCCGGTCCGGGTGAACGCGGACCGGATCAGCGGGCAAAAAATGGATTATGCAGCTTTTCCTGCTTGATCGTGGTCAGGGGGCCATGCCCGCAGGCCAGCACGGTGTCGGCCGGGAGGGGGAGAATTTTCTGGCGGTCATGCTGCCATTGCTCCCGGAAGTGGGTGCGGCTGCCCCCGATGGACGAGGCGAACAGCGAGTCGCCGACGATGGCGAGTGGCCAGGACAGGCCGGTGATGAAGTAGGTGGTGAGCCCCGGGGAGTGCCCCCAGGTGAACAGGGTCTTGATCGACAGGCTGCCGAGGTGGAAATGGGCGTTCTCCTTGAAAACCTTGGCGCCGGGATGGGCCGAAGGTTCCCGTTCACTCGCCCATACTTCGGCGCCGGCCGCGGCCAGCCGGTCGAGATCGGCG